>JAQTMJ010000054.1 GCA_028714395.1 Candidatus Iainarchaeum sp.
GGGCCAGAGATGAAGAGCACAGGGGAATCCATGGGCATCTCTTCCTCCTATGAATTAGCGTATTATAAAGCGCTCACAGCTTCTGGCCTGGTGGTGAAGAAGAACGCAGCGCTCGTGAGCCTGAAGGACGAGGATAAGAAATTCGCGAAAGAGCTTGAGTACAAGCTTCATACCCTTGGTTTTGAGGTTTACGCAACCCCCGGGACCGCGCAGGAGATGGAAAATCCCATAGTAGTGCAGAAAATAGGGGCCGGAAGCCCGGACGTGCTGGAACTGGTGAAAAAAGGCGAGGTTGGATTGATAATAAACACTCCGCGCAAAGGAGGGCGTCCGAGCACGGATGGATTCAAAATCAGGAGAGCCAGTCTGGACAAGGGAATCGCGTGCATAACCGAGATAAACGCTGCCCAGGCGTACATAAGCGCTCTGGAGAAAGTGAGGCACCACAAGGTGGATGTCAAAAGGCTGGATGAATACTGATTCTACGAACGCATGCGCGCGCGTAGTGAAGATTTAAAAACTCCCAAACCCCTAATTCTACACATGTCCAGGGGCAATCTCCTCAAGGCCGCACTGCTGGCTCTAGCCCTTTTCCTAGCCCCTGCGCTCTTCGCTTCGGCAAACCCCTGCTCAACCTGCTTTTCCACCTACATAGGGATTTCGGAGTCCAACGGCACAATAGAAGCCGTGCTTTTCTCGCTGAACCAGACCGTGAACGTAACCCAGGGAATGGGCTATTTCGATACGCAGGTAAAGAATTTCCTGGGCGGGGCCCACGTATTGCAGGACCAGACCGGCCTCCCGCAGGGCGGCTCCCCTGTGCAAATCAACATGAGCATAAATCCCGTTTACAATGCATCCCTCTGGTTCACCTACTATGACCGCCAGGGGCAGCAGCAGAACGTTTCAGGCTGCTATCCGGTCCAGACCAACCTGTCCAAGACCATAACCTACATAGATGTGTCCGTTGACCCGCCCAAGGAGATTACCACCCCATTCTGGTATGCAAATTGCACAATCCCCTACAGGCTCTACAACGGCTCCTCGGTCACCATATACATAGAATTCAGGGGCGACCAGGAGCTCAAGCCCACTGTGCAGGAAATCGTGATTTATGATATTAATGCAGGGGGCCTGAACGCCATAGCCCAGGCCCTGCAGGACCGCTCAATCTTCGACCCCACGCGGGGCGAATGCCTCGCAGGGCTCATAATGTTCGGGCTCCTTCTCGCCTCCATGTACTACGCAGGGAAAAGCCCGCTCGCCTACATGGACATAACCGTGCCGCGCATACCCAAGCCCAAGAACATAAGCTTTGGCAGCCTGATAGGCGGGGCAGGGAACGTACGGCTCTCCATGCCCAGCAGCTGGGACCAGAAATACCTGGACACGCTGATAAATCGGCATGCTAAATTCGATTTCGGAGGAAAGCTGCGCAGGGACATAGAGCGCATGATAGAGCGCTCAAATGCGAGCATCATACAGAAATACTTCGCCAAGGCGGAAGCTGCGAGAGGCGGCAACTGGGCGGCGATAGCAAAAATACTCACCACGGACGAGAAGCTGCTCATATTGGATGCCAGGAACGGCATGTGGAACGACATCATGCGGAGGAAGGAATTTCCCCACCAGCTCCTCATGGTGATGGACCAGCACGTAGCGAACGAGAAAGTAATACAGGGAATGGGCACCGTGGGGGGCGACCAGCCGAAAATAGTTTCCAAATTCATAGGCCAGGTGCGCAAAATCCCGCTCATAGGGACTTTCATAGGGATTGCCTCAGGCTCGTTTTTCTACGCGATGCGCACAGGCCGGCTGATGACCGAGGCCGCGGTTTCAAAGCCCGTGCGCATGGCCATGGAAAAGACCGGGAGCTACAGCACCATGACCGCAGCCCAGAATGCCCAGAAGAAGGCCGGCGTGAAAGTCAAGCCCGGCAATGCCGGCTGGCTCGCGTGGCTCACCAGCCCAAAGAGGAAAATGTTCGAAGTAGCTTCCATGACCGACCCGAAGAAGATGAACGTTGGGAAGCTGTTCCAGATACAGGATTACACCAAGCGCTTCTACGAGGATGCGCGCGATTCCTATTACGACGAACTTTCCATGAACATAATCTGGCATGAGGCTGTTTACCAGCTCAGGCAGAAGCTGGGGAAGAAAGGCGCGGATGAGCTCATAGGGGCGCAGGCAGATTTCAAGAACCTCTTCAAGGGCAGCCACACCGGGGAGTTCATAAAGTACCTGGAATCAGTGGGCCTTTCTGATGACATGATCAAAGTGATGCGCGATGTCCATCGTACTCCTGAAGAGCGCGCCCACGAGCTCATGAAGCTTTACCAGGAGTGGATAGATACCCGTTCCGCAAGGATGACAAATGAGGAACGGCTTTTCCACAAGCAGTTCATGGACGAGCTCAATAGCTTCAGGAGCGACCTGGACGAGATAAATAAGGATTACGGGATAAATAAAACGAAGCCAGACGATTATGACTCTGTGCAGAAAAGGGCGCAATCCCTTGTGGAGATGGTGCGCCGCACCCACGATATAGACAAGCCGGTTGATCTGCTCCCCAAAATACAGAACGGAGAGTTTTTCGTGCTCACAGGAAGGAACAGCTTCATATACGAGGAAAAAGGGGAGAGGCGCAACTTCGGCTTCTTCGGGCTTGCGCTTAAAGAATACATAGACCAGCAGCAATACCTTGGTTTCAGGATGGACCAGCATAAAACCGGCAAGCTCGCGCTTCCGCAGGGCCATGAAACCGAGATATTGGACAAGTATAGCCAATTCCAGGTGGCCGACGCGTTCAAGCTTGCTTACCTGAAGATAGGAAGCCATGTGGTTGGCCACAGCGACTGGTTCAGCAACGATCCCGCTGATCTGGTATCTGCGTATGATGTTGCTACTGGAAAGGGCAAGCGGATGAGCTTCGTGCGGGACGTCCTCAATTTCAATGCCGACGATGCGAAACTGTTCTTAGGCCTCATGGGCAGTTACCTGAACGCCTTCCTTACCGGCCACGGCACAGATGTTCTGGCAGGTCTAGGCGGCCCTGATAAATTAACCTCTCTCCTCTATAACGTAGGGATGGAAAAGACGAGAGAGAAAGAGGAAACTACCCCGAACCCGCTCAAAAGGCAGCAGTGGTACACCATGCGCTCGGAGAGCATTCCTGAAGCCGAGAACTGGCGCACCAATATGAATTTTGCATGGACCAGCCTCCCTGGAATGGGCGGCCAGAAAGCCACGCTGTTCCACGAAGCGAGGGGGGAAAAATACTGGGCGAACAGGCCCAGGATGGAGGAAGCGTGGAGCCTGATAGAGACGCACATGAGCACCAGGCTTGCGCACATGCTCAACGGCACCCAGTGGGACTTCGCGAGCGGCTCCTTCACCAGGCCGGACACGTTCAGCAGGTTCTCCAGGGTGGACATGTACAAGTTCTTCAACGAGACCTGGGATTACTACTCAAAAGCAGACGAGGCGCTGAAAAAGTTCCAAGGCCAGAGTCCGGACAAGGGGATGAAGTTCGAGGATTTCCTCAAGAAGGACATCACCTACGAAACGCTCAGGAATTCCAAGACGCCCTTCATATATACGCACGATTACAGCTACCTCCCCTATGTAAAGGGCATGGTGGTCTCCGATTTCGACAGGATAATGAACGGCATATTCGTCCTCCAGGAAGAGGACAAGGAGAAGAGGCGCACCTTCAATTTCAACAAGTTCGGCGAGTATTACAACGAAATTTCCACCAATCCCAAGTACGCGGAGCTGTCCCAGGCGCTTGGGAGTCTGGGGCGCCTGAGAAAGGAGCCCCTCAAGGAGGATGTTGAGTCGTTCAGCGCAATTGCGCGGGGCATGGGCATCGATCCAGCCGGAATCCAGACCCTGGACCAGCTGCTTGCACGCATCACCGGTGTGAAACAGGCGCAAAAGGAAGAACTGCTCAGGGCCTGGCAGCGCATAGACTCTGGCCGGCAGCCGGTAAGGGCGCTCACCCACGACGAAGTGGATAGGATAAAGAATGTGCTTCTGGGCTCCGAAGCCCCTGCGGAAATAAAGCTCACTTTCCTCTACCAGTTCAGCCAGACCACCCACGACTGGAAGAGCCTTTGGACAGACCCGGACCTGAAATTCTTCGAAGTGGTTTCGGCAAAGGAATGGAAGGGCCCGACCGTGGGCAAGTTCGGGGAGCTTCTGGGCAAGGTGATAGGCGAAAAGAACGTGGAGCGCTTGTACGGGGGATTGCTCAACGCATCCTATGCAGCCATGGGCACCCTGGAGCCGATGATATACGCTTCAGGAAAGCCCATGGCCGAGGCCATGGCCAACAACGTCGCAGTGAGCGAGCTCTACAGGGAACGCGGACACGATATGAGGATACGCGTAAAGTCCGGCGGGTTCTTGGAAGACACGGGCTACAAAGATTACGAGAAGGAAGTGCTCAATGCGGACTACAACGCCTACGCGAACTCCTTCCAGCGCTATTTTATAGGGTGGATGGATTCGGTCACAAGGGACCCGAGGGGAAGCTCCACCCAGTGGGGAAGGCAATGGTACCTCGCTACGCTCTACCACAGGGGCGGAGCCATGCACCCTGAGTCCCACGAGTTCGGCGGGGAAAGGACGTTCCTGAGTCCGCTCACATGGTTCTTCGCGCAGACTTTCCAACGAGCGAACACGCTCAACTGGATGTTCGCCAGCCCGTTCGTGCGCATGATGAGGGGCTTCCAGTCCGCAACCTACGGCTATCCAACCCTGTGGGACAAGAACATCGGCCCTGGCGGGGACATTGATCTGATGGAGCCATGGCCCCACGTGGAATACACAAGTTACCAGAAGCTGAGGGCGCTTACGAACCCTGCCGAGTCCTCGTTCACTCTGGGCAAGTTCAATCCCAAATTTATGCTTGCGCGCACCATCCACGTTACCCCGGGCCTTAACCTGCTCTCATATTTCTTCCCTAGTTTGGACCCTGCCGAGAACGGCGGCCAGTGGGGGGAGTACGGTAAAAATATCAATACCAAAAGCTGGTTCTCAGCCCTTTCCCACATCCCAATTATAGGCGCCTACCTGAACGGTTCCCAGGCTCAGAGGAGCGGAAGGGCGGGCCGCGAACTGGCCTATGCGCAGCTTAAGCAGGTCCCTGAAGATTTCCTGCAATACAAGGGCGGTCAGTATTCTCCGTACATAACCGATACTGCTAACCCGGGAGTTTCCTACATAGACTACATGGGCCAGGGGAAAATGGCAGCGAGGAATGCGCGCTACCTTGTGAGCGAAATGACCGGCTCCGATGCGGGGCAGACGGATTTGTGGAGAACGTACTATGCCAGCGATGCATACGTGCAGAGGCAATCCAGCTTCTCCATGGCAAGGAGGGGCATAGCAGCGGATGTGAAGAGGCTGCAGTTCCAGCAGGAATTCACGGGCTATGGGCCCATAGACAACCCCATGTGGGCGCCGCTTTCCTGGCCCACTGCCGCGTACTGGGGCGGAAAATGGCTCGGGGAATCCAAGCTTTCAATAGGCTTGACAAGCCTGCTTGCATACACAGCGGGCGGCCCCCTGGGCTGGAGCGTTCCGGCCGCGCAGAGTGCTTACCAGGCCTACCATGGCATAAAAGGAAGGCGCGGCAGGGCCGGTGCAAGCGTGCAGGAAGATATCGCGAGCGGCCAGATGCCTAATTTCGCTGAGGCGGGCGCAACGCGCGGGGAGAAGGGCGCGCTCCAGAAGCTGGGCAGCATCTTTAAAAACCAGTATGCGAAATTCCAAACTGACGTCCACACGTGCATGTACTGCAACGCAGGCCATGTGAGGCGCGGCGGGTTCTGCCCCAAGTGCGGCATGGCCAGCGGATGATTTTATGAGATGTAAAAAAGCGGTTTTGCTCGGATTTGCGCTTGCTTTAATCATGCTTGCCGGATGCACCGGCGATGATATTGACCAGAAGATGAGCAGCCTCACCAACGAACTCAAGCCCCATGATTTCACCCTCAGTGCCTCGCAAGACATCAGGGACTACCCGCCTGTCACGTGCCTTGCCATGATA
>JAQTMJ010000055.1 GCA_028714395.1 Candidatus Iainarchaeum sp.
GAAGCTCGTCTGCTGCACCAAAGCATACGAGGGTGAGCATACCTAAGCCGAGGGCCTCAAGAGCACTGTTGCCGGCTTTTCCGCTGTTTTTCCCTTCGCGTTCTGGCTGCAATTTGTGCTTGCTGAATTCCTGTATCGGAGCTTTCTGCGGTTGCACTATTGCCGCAGAAGGCCGGGATGATGGCATTGTGTTATAGTATGAGATGGCTGAGCGGACTGCGAAAGCGCCGGATGCGAATCCTAAGACGCCTACCAGGAGGGCTCCTTTAACCTCCAATGGCATCTTATGTATAATCTGCATAACCTTAGACACAAAACCACCCCAAATTTAGTTAGGCGGATTAAATTTTAAAGTTAATGCATGGGTGAAATTGCTGAAAATGCAAAGGATTAAAGCAAACGGACGCGGACTTATTGCGGTGGTCTGATGGCCAATTCTTTTGAGTACCAGGGCGTCCGCATAAGCTGGTTCGGCCATTCGAGTTTTCTTCTTGAATACGGCGAGGAAGCGATTTACATAGATAACTATGTGCTGCCTGATGTCATAGGAAAGAAGGCGACCATAATAGTGCATACCCACGGCCACTACGACCATTGCGCGGACTGCGCGAAGATTGCGGACGCGAAAACTGTTTATGCAGGAATGTGCAAGCATGCCCGCGACTTCATAGGGAACAAACTCAAGATAAGGGATGTGGAAATCGAATTCGTGGATGCATACAACAACGGCAAGCCGTTCCACCACAAGAACACCGGATGCGGGGTGATAATAAACCTGGGCGGGACGAGGATATACCACGCCGGGGACACGGATTTCATTGTGGAGATGCAACGCTATCGCTGCGACGTGGCGCTGCTGCCCATAGGCGGAAGCGTAACCATGGATGAGAAAGAAGCGATGGAAGCTGTGAAGGCAATCGGCCCGAAGATAGTCATACCGATGCATTACAATTATCTGCCGATGACCAAGGCTGACCCGGGCTATTTCAGGAAACTGGTGGAGCAGAACGCCCCGCGCACCAGGGTAGTGGTGCTGGACGCAATATCATAATTTACGGATAGGAGCAAGGGAAGATTTTGAATCTTAGAGGCAAATTCTGGAATGCAGGGGGAAGCAAACGGAAAGTTTGGCGATGGTGTGCGCGATGTCCGAGCTTGCTCGGACAGATGTCGTCGGAATGGCGACGACACTGAGCGCTTTATGCGCCACGCACACTCGGTTTGATGCCTATGGCGCAGAAGGGGTTGTTAAGGGGAAGCTAATTTTAGGATGTACCCCTTGACTAGAAGCCCTTGGACTTGTAAACGTCTATCATTAGAACGTAGAGCGTGGGATAGAAGGAAACGAGCACGAACATGTCCAGCACCGGTATGAGCAGCGAGATTACCACCAGCGAGTACAGCAGGTAGAGCGCAACTGCGGGAAGCGGATTCTTGATGAGGAACCTGACGTCATTGCGGAACGACGTGAACGCCGAAACGTTTTTGACCGCGGCCGATATGTATGAGAAAGTGAATATGAATCGTATCACGAGCGCGAGCATGAGGCCTATAAGGAGCAACAGGATGCCCGGCAGGGAGAGCGGGTCGATGTGGAGGAGCAGGATGAGCGCCGCTATCGGGATGTTCAGAAGGACGATGAAGAAGACGTTGACCAGGAATATGAAGAAGAATTTCGGACCTGAGGAAAACGCGTAGCGCAGGAAGTCGCGCATGTGTATCGCGCCCGATTCCGCATTGAGCAGGCTCTTTATCATGGCGCCCTTCAGGGCGGCCCAGCAGTAACCTACGAACACGGCGCAGACCAGGAATGCCATTCCCATTATCGGCAGGCCGAACCTGTCCATGAGGCCGGCATAGGCGAGCAGTGTTGAAAGGACCATCAGGAAGGCCAGGGCTGAAAATCCAGCCACCGCAAGAAGGAGGAATCTAAGGAAAAGCGCATAGAGGAACGGGGTCGGATCGCTCGCGTATTCCTTGAGTGCCGTTAGCACTGGTTCGTATGCCGCCATAACTATCACGTCGCCATTTCCGGATTGGTTTCATCGCCGGCTGCTTTTTAATAGCAAGGCAAATTATTAAAATGGATGCTTGCACCCAGCGCCAGCCGGTCGCAGAACTGGTGGAATTAAGGTTTTAAACTATGCTGGAGAATCCGCAATGCAGGTGGTTACATGAAGATTATAGTAGGCGATGCGCCAGCGTTCAAATCGGCAATAGATGCGATAACGAGCCTTGTGGAGGAAGGGGTTTTCGAAATCAACAAGACCGGGCTGTATCTCAAGGCCATGGACCCTTCGCAGATATCCATGGTGTCCTTTGTGATGCCCAAGGAAGCGTTCGTGGAATTCGGAGTTGAGGATGACGTGAAGATAGGCCTGGACATAGGGCAGCTTTCGAGCGTACTCGCAAGGGGCGGGCGCGGGGACAAGGTGGAGCTGGGAGTGGAAGATGGGCGTTTCGTGATAAAATTCCTGGGCGAGAAGAAAAGGAGGACGTTCAAGATTCCCATCCTGGACATAGGGGAAGGGATGCAGAAGGAGCCCAAGCTGGAGTTCAACAACCACGTGATGATAAACGCGGACGCGCTGCGGGAGGTGCTCAAGGACGCCAAGCTCGTGAGCTCCCACATAAGGCTCTCGCTGAGCCCCGGGGCGTTCGTCGCGGAAGTGAAGGGCGACAGCGGAGACGTGCACGAGGAATTCGAGAAAGACAGCGGCGAAATCGTCGAGATAAAGTCCACCGGAAGCATGAAGGCAACGTTCCCGCTGCAATACCTGGAGGACATAACCAAGGCAAGCCCAAGCAGCGAAGCGATAACGCTGCGCATAGAAACCGACAGGCCGCTCAAGGTTGAGTACAAGATAGGCGGCGCGAGCGTGAAATACTACCTTGCGCCAAGGATAGAAAGCGACTAGCTGAGCCTGGAACTTTTCCTAAAAAAGAATGCGGCTGAAAATGCCAGCAAAAGCACGGGCTGGCAGACTGGGTTGTTGGAAGCGCTATTGCCATTTAGTGAGAACGTTACTGTCTGGTTGTACCTGGTGCCCTGCATTTCCACGTGGTATGGGATTGTGTAAACATAGTTTTTCTCAAAGCCGGATTTATCCAGGGCATAGGTGAAGGTGCGGGACCGCCCGGGAGCCAGAGCTATTATGTGCATATCCTGGCCATAGGTGTCGGGCGCTGAGGCAAAATTGTATGTGAGCAGAAGATTCTGGGCGCTTGGATTGGTCAGGTTGATGGAAAGGGCTCCTGAATCCTGGTCATAGGATTGCTCTATGCCCGCCATCGGGCTGAAATCGCGGTAGGAGAGCATATCTATGGAGAAGTTGGTGTCCATGGAAACCGCGCCCGGATCGCAACCAGCGCTTACGGAAGACGGAATGCAGGCGAAGATTAGGGAATCGGCAGTTTCCTCAGAGGAATTGAACCAGTAGGACGAAATGATGTGGTTGGCATATAACGCCCCGAGCTCCCCGAACGTGGGGTCCATGGGAATGGATACGTTGCCTGCCTGGGCTTCCAGCCAGGCATGAGGCTGGAAGGTGCCGTTCTGGATTGCATAGCCTGAAACCATGCGATGGGGAATACAGAGGGAATCGAGCATTGCTCCTGCAAGGGCTGCGTACTGGGTGCATACGCCCCTTCTGGAAGCCAGTATTTGCTCTGGAGTCTCGGATTTGCCCATATAGGACTGGTCGTAGGCCATGTTGCCGTAAACCCATTCATCTATTGAAGCAAGGGTAGGGAGCACGGTTGAAGAGGAAAGCGAGGCTGTGAGCGTGGAAATTGCATTCTGGGTATGCTGGCAGGAAGGAAGCTGCGGGTCTGGTGGGAAGGATTGAGGGTAGTGCACCTCTACAATGGCATTGGCGTATATTACTGTGGTTTGATTGGGATTTGCACTATTGTAATGCACAATTATGAGCTCGCCATCCTGCTCCAAGTCGGCATTTGATTCCATGCTGGTTATGCGCTGGAAGGAGTTGTTTGCAATGAAAAAGCCGGTAAGGTTTATTTCTCTCACAGAATCATCAGCCTGGACAATCCAGAATTTGGAAACGTTGAACGTAGCGTAGCCTGGATTTTCCTTTGTCCAATTGGTGCTGACAGCATGATTGCTGGGAATGGATAGTATGGCTAAAAGAAGGGCAGAATAGAAGAGGAATGGCCTCATGGGCGCAACCTTTGCATGTGCTCCACGCGCTTCTGCACCAGGGCGCGGGTGCCTATGTCTTTCCTGTGCCAGAGCGGCCCGGAAACGCAGCCACAGGCATCCTCGGCCTTTTCCTCTGCATTTGAAAGGGAGTCGCTTGCGCCCACCACCGCAACCGCGCGGGAATGGGTGGTGAATGTTCTGCCGTCGCGCTCGTAGACTGATGAGTAATAGTATTTCGCGCCTGAGTCCCAAATTCTTTTTTCATTCACTGCAATTTCCGCGTCCGAAACCGGCTTTTCAGGATAGCCCACTGGCACCAGATATTTCACCACTGTGGAGCTTTCCGAAAAAACAGCAGGAAGTATTTTGCCGTCTGCCATGGACTGGAGGATGTCCACGAACTGGGTTTTCAGCAGGGAAAGCACGTTCATGGCTTAGGGGTCGCCGAAGCGCGCGTTGAACTCTATTAGCTTAACGCCGTCAGCGGTGCACATGAGCTGGGTGTACAGGATTCCCTTGAAGCTTACGCCGTCCTGGCGCATGGCATCCACAACCTGCTGGGTTATTTCCCTTCCTTGCTCCAGGTCGCTCTGGGCCATGAACGGGAGCAGCTTTCCGGATGTGTAGGAGCCCATGCCACCTGTATTTACGCCACGGTCGAAATCATAGGCTCTTTTGTGGTCCTGGACCGGGGGCATGGCGCATATGCGCGTGCCATCTGAGAACACCTGCAATGAGAATTCCTCGCCATCCGCCTTTTCCTCTATGAGCACGCTCTTGTCCTTTTTTATCACTTCCTTGCAGTATGCGACTGCTTCCTTCTGGGTCTTGAAATGGTCCCCTGAGACTTTCACGCCTTTGCCTCCTGTGAGGCCAAGGGGCTTTACCGCTACTTCGTTCAGGTCCTTTATCACTTTCGCCGCTTCCTTTTCCGTCTTTACAATCTCGAATTCCAGGGAGCCTTTCATATTGTGGTTTTTCATCAGGGTGCGGGCATAGGATTTGTCCCATTCAATGCGCGCGGCTGCCTTGAGAGGGGAAGCGGTAGGGATTCCTGCTTTTTCCAGCGCGTCGCTTACTCCGGCTGCGAGCACTGCGTCGGGGCTCGCGAATGCCAAATCTATGCCTTCGTTTATCGCCCACAGTCCTATGGCCTCGGGATTCGCAGTGTCGGTTATGTAGAATTTCTGCGCAAGCCTGGCTATGCCTGGGTTCTTGCGGTCCATTATCGCATAAAGTTCGGCGCTGCGGGCTATCTGCTCGGCTATTATGTGCTCCCGCGCCCCGCTGCCCACCAATAGAACTTTCATTGCCCAACACCAGCTAGAGAGTCTCTTTTTTCAGCCCGATTTTCTCCAGGAAGCGCAGGAGCGGATTGCCCTCGCGCTCCACCGGCTCGTAATACCTGGATTCCGGATAATTCTTCAGGATTAGGAATTTGTAGGATTTGGACTTACCCATGGCTGGATAAGGCAGGGAAGGAATAAAAAGCTCACTAAACTCTGGGGTTCGGAACTCGCATTCGTTTGCGGCATGCACATATTTAAGAACCTAACCACACATCTATTTTTCAATAAACAACGCAGGGGTGGTCTTGTGAGTATAGAACAAAGACGAGAGATACATGCTACCGGACCTATTGTGAAGAAAGATATGAAAGGGGGTCCTGCGTGTTTTGGACCCTTTAAGAAGTTGACGCAGCAGTGGAGTACGATTAATTTTTCTGAGTTGGATACAAATACGCGCAGCGGCATACTGCGCCGGCTCGACAGCCGAAGGGATGCAATGAAACGGGCAATAAAAGGAGGCAGGGGGGATCTCGGGGACCCACTTGAGGGGTAGGGGGGAAGGTT
>JAQTMJ010000056.1 GCA_028714395.1 Candidatus Iainarchaeum sp.
TATGTATAAGCATATTTAAATACTTTTACATTTTAAACCACCAACATAAACAAATTAAACTTTTTTTAAACTATGTGCAGAAAAGAGCCCTATGCCTGACTTTGAAATGCTCATACGCAAGGGCAAATACCGCGAGGCCGCAAAGGCGCTTGACGCTGAGATGGCGAAAAAGGAGAGCGACCGCCTCTATTACCTGCGCGCGATTGTTTCCTACAAGCTCAAGAATTACGAGTACGCGATGGAAATGGTGGAGCACGCGCTTTTCCTGAAAAAGGAACCGGATTACCTGAAGCTCAAGGGACTCATGCTCATGGAAACCCTGGACTTCGGAGCGGCCTTTGAAGCATTTTCACAGGTTATAAAGATGAGAAAGGACGCAGAAGCCTATTTCCTTTCCTCAGTATGCCTGATGTTCCTTGATGATGCGCGCAGCAAGGATTACCTGCAGCTTGCCTATCTTTCGGACCGCGCAAGGACCAAATCGCTCATCAATGAATTCTATACCGATTTTTTCAAGAACAATAGGTTCATAGGGGAAAAGGAGAAAAGGGCGCTGGAAGAGAAGATAAAGAAAGTGAAATAGCCCCACCCAGATTCGAATCCGCCTTTCGGCAATCCGAAAGTCAGCTCGAAAAAACCTCCGGTTTTTCCGACTGGGGTCCCAAGTTTTTAATCCTTGAAGTCTTCGAGTTATAAATCGGCTGGAGTTTTGCAAATTAAAATAAGATTAGCCCCACCCAGATTCGAACTGGGGTCTCAAGGTCCAAAGCCTCGCATCCTTGACCGCTAGACTATGGGGCTGCAGCAAAATTAGGGCGAAGGGAGTTTTTAATTCCACCTGGCTTGGCCGATGATGCCATCCGGCCATCAGTACTGCCTGGACACGTACATCATTACCTTCGCGGGTTTTCTGCAGTGTACGCATTTCTCCCCTTTGGGGGATTTGGCTTCAAGAGCCACTTCTTCAGAATCGAAAAACGAGCACACAGTGCCCCGCACATCTATTGAATATTTTTCCTTTATGGCCTTCGCGCATCCTTCCCCGTCCTTCTGCTCGCTGCAGAAAGGCACCTCCACGATTTTCCCCGCATTCACTTTCTCAGCCATTTCCTCCTCGCTTTTTGCGGAATCAAGCGCACTCTTGAACAATTTGGAGCTCTTGTCCTTGAGCCTTGCATCCAATTTAGCCCCTTCCCTGGCAACCTCACCTTCGAGTTCCGAGAGTTTCACGCTCCTCTTCTTCCCATCATCCCGGGTGACGAGCACAGCGCTCTCGCTTGCAAGGTCCCGCTCCCCAAGCTCAATCCTGATTGGAACCCCGCGCAGCTCCCAGTGATTGAATTTGAAGCCAGGAGTCAAGTCCCTTGCATCAAGCTCCACTCGCATTTTTCCGGCAAGCCTCTGCTTCAGTGCTTTCGCGGCATCAAATATTTTCTCCTCATTTCCTTTCCTCATTATTGGAATTACAACTACCTGGGCAGGCGCGATGCAGAAAGGAAGCACCATTCCTTTGCTGTCCCCGTGCACGGCCACCGAAGCAGCGTATATCCTGCTTATTCCAGGGCCGTAGCAGGTCTGCCATGCGTGCTTCATCTCGTTCTTCTCGTCCATGTACCTTATTCCGTAGGCTTTGGAGAAGTGCTGGCCAAGCAGATGCGTAGTAGCTATCTGGAGCACCTTGCCGTCCGGCATGAGCGTATCGGCTGCGAATGTATCATCAGCACCTGCGAACTTGTCCCATTGCGGCCTTCTGAAGAATATGAACGGAATGCCGAGCTGCCTCCACACCACTTCCTTTGCAATGGAGATGTCCTCTGCAACCTGCTCCTTCGCCTGCCCGCTGCTGGCGAAAACGTCATGGGCCTCTATCCAGAGGAACTCGCGCCCGCGCACGAACGGCTTGGTGGCCTTGGTCTCGTAGCGCCACACCCAGCCGCGCTGGTAAATCTTTACCGGCAAGTCCGAAAGCCCGTTCACCCACAGCGCGTACATGGGATATATGCTGGTCTCGCCCGTGGGCTTGAGCGCGTACCTCTCCTCAAGTTTTTTGCCCCCTGCCTCGGTCACCCACATCACTTCCGGGGTGAAGCCCTCCACGTGCTCCTTTTCCGCAAGGAAGGACTTTTCAGGCACCAGGGAAGGGAAGAACGCGGGAAAATGCCCGCATTCCTGCAACTCGCGCTCGTAAACGTCATATATTAGGTTTATGCTCCGCATGGCCCAGGGCATTATCACTATGAAGCCCTTTATGTTGTATCTCAGGTCGCAGAGCTCCGCTTCCTTTATTATTCCGTTGTACCATTCCGAGAAGTTCCCTGATTTATCCATGTTCATGAAAAAGCACCAGAAAGAGAATTGGATGGAAAAGAAGAAAAACAGGAGCATTCAGCCGGTTATCATCTTGAGCAGTTCGGCCGAGCTGAGGAGCGTTGCTATGCCGTCCACGGCGCCCCTGACAACAAACGACACCGAGATTAGCACAGCCACCATCATTATGGCCACGGCGATATTTCCCTTCTTAAGCTCGGCCATTTCATCTACGTCGGTGGTTATGATGTCAAGCACCTTTATGGCCACATATATGGAAACCACCGCGGCCAGCAGGCTTACAATCAGGTTCACGAGCCCCATAACCAAGGCTATGACAATGGTGTCAACATTCATTCCTGCCCTTATGGGCGCAGTGAGCATGGAAACCCCTCTTTCGATGACAAGGGAAATGGAGAGTATTATCCCGCCCAGCAGTATTCCAACTGCCGTGTTGCCTTTTTTCATTTCCTTCCATTCATCTATATTTTTCGTGAACATGTCGAAAGTCCGGAGCGCTATATAGATCGCGCCCATGGAGAAAACCAGACCCACAACAAGCTGAAGCAGCGTAATAGCCAGCTCAGGCAATATATCGAACGCCATAGCACCACCTTTGATTAACGATGCAGATGGGAGGACTACATATTTAAATATATCCTACTGCTTTTTATCTCTGGCAATGGGTAGATTTTGCGCAGTGGTATTATGAAATCCTATTCTGAAGCAGGAGTGGATGTGAACAAGGTAAAATCCATGCAGAACATGATAAACCGCACCATTTTCGCAGGGAAGCAGGGCGCCCTGGTAGGCCATTACGCGGGCATAGTGGATTTGAAGGGCCGCAGGCTGGCCATGCACACCGATGGAGTGGGGAGCAAGGTGCTCGTTGCCCAGGCCATGGAGAAATATGACACGATAGGAATAGACGCCATAGCCATGAACGTCAACGACATCATATGCGTGGGCGCCACGCCCCTTGCCGGGGTGGACTATCTTGCGCTTTCCACCGAGGATGCCGAGCTCGTGGAAGATATCCTGAAGGGCCTGATGGCAGGGGCCAGGGAAAGCGGGATAGATATTGTGGGCGGCGAGACCGCGATACTGCCGGACATAATAAAAGGAGGCGCGCGCCCGTTCGACCTTGCATTCACCGCCATAGGCGAAATCGGGCGCGAACTGATAACCGGGAATTCGATAAAATCAGGGGATTTGATTCTGGGGCTGGAAAGTTCGGGGCTGCACAGCAACGGCTACACGCTCGCGCGAAGAGTGCTTGACATAAAAAAATGGGGCCCGGGGATGCTCGAGCCCACGCGCATATACGTGAAGCCTGTGCTTGAGATGATATCCTCGTGCACGGTGGATGGGCTTGCGCACATAACCGGAGGCGCGTTCTCGAAGCTCATGCGCCTGAACAAGAAGCGCGGGTTCCTGCTGGACAACATGCCCGAGCCTGCCCCAATATTCCAGGCGCTCGCTGAAGAGGTGGATGAGCGGGAGATGCACCGCACCTTCAACATGGGCATAGGGATGTGCGTGATAGCTGACATGAAATGCGCAGACCAGGTGCTGGGAATCGCAAAAAAATACAAGATTGGCGCCAGCGTAATCGGAAGCATAACCCCGGAGCCCGGCGTGTGGCTTCAGAAGGGCGGAAAGAAAACCAGGCTGGATTGAATTATTTCCAGCTATGGCCTGTAGAACCTCATTATCAGCGAGTTGCTCACCACGCTCACCGAACTGAAAGCCATGGCCGCGCCCGCAATCACCGGGTTTATGGTTATCCCAAACCCTGAAAGCGCTCCCATCGCTATGGGAATCCCGACCACGTTGTAAACAAAAGTCCAGAACAGGTTCTGCTTTATTTTTTTCATTGTGTACTTACCGAGCCTTATGGCCTTTGCAACATCCCGTATGTCCCCCTTCACGAGCACCACGTCCCCGGTCTCTATGGCGACATCCGTGCCGCTCCCAATGGCTATGCCCACATCCGCAGCGGCAAGCGCCGGAGCGTCGTTTATCCCATCCCCAACAAAAACAGTCTTTCCGCGCTTCATGAGCTCGAGCACTTTCTGCTCCTTTTCCTGGGGAAGCACATTCGCAATGACCTTTCCGATGCCCACTGCGTCAGCGACGGCCCTTGCGCTGCGTTCGTTGTCTCCGGTTATCATGACCGTTTCTATCCCTTCCTTCTCCAGGGCCCCGATGGCTTCCCTTGATGTGTCCTTTATCGCATCGGAAATCGCAATTATTCCCATCGCCTTCCTGTCCTTGGCCACAATCACCGCGGTTTTCCCCTGGCTGCCCAGCCTGTCCATGCCAGGATAATCAAATTTCACCCTCTCCTTTTTCATGAGCTTCTCGTTTCCGATTATTATCCTGCCTTTTCCCACTGTTCCGCTCACCCCTAAACCAGGAATCGCGGCGAACCTTTTCACCTCCGGGATTCGCACATCCCTTTGCTTCGCATAGGCCACTATGGCCTGGGCCAGCGGATGTTCGCTTTTCTGCTCAAGCGCAGCGGCGTATGCAAGCACCTCCCTTTCACTGTCCCTTCCGATTGCGATGAAATTCGAAACGCCAGGCTTTCCCTCGGTAATCGTGCCTGTCTTGTCAAAAGCCACGATTTTCGTGGCTTCCAGCGCTTCCAGCGCATCCGTCTTTTTCGCGAGTATCCCGTTTTTCGCCCCTATTCCGGAAGACATCACTATGGCGGTCGGGGTTGCAAGCCCGAGCGCGCATGGGCACGCTATTACCAAAGTAGTGATGAAAACCCCGAGCGCATATTCAAATCCTGCCTTTGCTACGAAAAACCAGTATGCGAACGCAATCAGTGCGAGCGCCACCACAGCCGGGACGAAATAGGAAGAAACGGTGTCGGCAAGCTTCTGTATCTGGGGCTTGGAGCCCTGCGCCTCCTCCACCAGCTTTATTATCTGCGCAAGCATGGTCTCGCTGCCAACCTTCTCGGCACGCATCCTGAAGCTCCCGGTCTTGTTTATGGTGGCTCCGATTACTTTGCTCTTTTTCTCCTTCCTTACAGGCATGGGTTCTCCGGTGAGCATGGATTCATCAACATAGCTTTCCCCTTCAACCACTGTGCCGTCCACGGGTATTTTTTCCCCGGGCCTTATCTCGAGCACGTCGCCGGGCTTCACATCCCCTATGAGGATTTCCTCCACGCCGTCTTTCCTGACCACCCGCGCGGTCTTCGGCGCGAGCGCCACGAGCGCCCTTATTGCCTCGCTGGTTTTACCTTTGGTTATGGATTCAAGCATCTTGCCGAACAGTATGAACGTAATCAGCAGCGCGGCGGTTTCAAAATACATGTAGCCCTGCACGCCCAAAAACGCGGTGGAAATGCTGTACAGGTAAGCCGTTCCCACTCCTATGGCAACCAGGGAATCCATGTTCGGGGAGCCGTTCCTCACTGCCCTGAAACCCTTTACGAAGAAGTGCGACCCTGCAATCAGGACCACGGTCGCGGACACGAACTCCACGTACTTGCCGTAAAGCCCGAAGAATTCCGGAGCGCTGATGCCAAGCATTTCCGGCAGCGCGAACGCCAGCACAGGGATTGTGAATACCAGCGCAACAATGAATCTTTTCCGGTAATCCGAAATCTCCCTTTTTCTCTGCTCCCTTTCCCTGTCTTCCCCGACAACTCCGTTATC
>JAQTMJ010000057.1 GCA_028714395.1 Candidatus Iainarchaeum sp.
GGGGAAGATGTAGATGAGGAATTGTTCTCGGAGCAGAGCGAATCCAACGAATTGATAGAGGATTTGGAAGTTGCACTTTCAGTGAAAAGAGAGGATTTCAACCTCACTACGGACAGGAAGGGAGTGGTTGCTGGAAGGCTGAAGATAAGGGACAGATTCGCAGGGGAAGAGACGCTCATAGACGGAACCAAGATGGGAAGGAGCGGCTGGATGGTCCCGAGCGACGTTGATAACGGGATGGAGCTTGTTGACGTGGACGCGAAATACGTGCTTGTGGTGGAGAAAGACGCGCTATGGCAACGTTTGAATGAGGACCAGTTCTGGAGAAAGGAAAATTGCATTATTATTACCCCGAAGGGGCAGGCTTCCCGCGGAACCAGGAGACTGATAAGGAAACTTGCGGATAAAGGACTGCCTGTTTATGCATTCAGCGTGGATGCGCATGAACCGATAATAGTAAGCGATTCTGAAGGAATGATAAGGAATGAGATGATTGGCGAGCTGGTGGACAAACAGATGCATACATACGGCTCTGCAAAAACCGGGTTCTTTGAAAAAACCGCCGTCTTTGACTACCATGCGCTGGAACTTGAAGGGAATAAAGTTGTGATGGGGAATGTTCTGAGCGCATTGAAGCACCGCGCTCTGGATAAACTGTACGAAATTTCCACCGAACCCGGCTATTCGGTAAAAACAACCGGCGCGCACAGCGTGATGGTATTTGAAGATTATGAAATCAAGGCAAAGCCTGTGGAACGGCTGAAAAAAGGCGATTTGCTCATAAGCTCGCTGAACGTACCCAATAATGAATCCGTGGAAAAAATCGATCTGGTAAAACTGATCAAAGAATGCAAGCTAGAGGAGAGCATTTCTGTGGTTGATGATAAATTCAAAAGGAGGATAGAGAGAGTGGGCGCAATAGGGCTTTCCGAGGTAAATGAATCCCTGATTCCGCCCGATGCCATGCTCAGATATGGAAAGTCCGTAATAAGGCTGAAAAGAGAGATCAAACTCACGCCTTCCCTTGCAAGGCTCCTGGGTTATTTTGTTGCAGAAGGCTCATCGTACATGGATGCCCAGTTCACTTTCGGCTTGAAAGAAACCGAATACGTGGAAGATGTAAAAAAATGCATAAAGGAATGCTTTGGAATCGAGGCACACGCCCACATCTGCAGGCAATCTTCTGTGCAAATCAGGGCAGGCGGACAATTGCTCGCGCTTCTGTTTGAACAGCTGCTCGGATGCGGAAAGTACGCGGAAAACAAGAGAATACCATACTTAATATTCAATGCGCCCAAGGAAGCGAAATATGAATTCCTTCGCGGCTATTTCCGGGGCGACGGCGGAGTGGCTATAACCAAAAAAGGGGTGCGGCTATGGGCATGCACAGTGAGCCGGGGTTTGGCATCCGACCTTGTTCTGCTGCTTCTCCAGCTCGGATGCTGGGCCACCGTGGAAAAGAAAAAAGGCAAGGGAAACGAATTGGAGAAATACCACGTGCTCATGTACAACATGGAATCCCTGAAGAAGCTTGAGGGCATCGTTCTGGACATTGAGCCGGAAATGAAAGAACGCCTGAAGGCCGAGATAGCAAAAAGCCCAGTGTATAAGTCAATACCTGCCAGCCTCCTGAAGCCGGTCCAGAAGCTGATTTACAGGAGCACCGGAAAAGGAATTTCAGATCTGTTTTCCCAAAAGACAGTAAACCATGAGAAACTGAAAAAGCTGCTCCCAAAAGATTTCGGATCCATCCTGAAAAAAGACAGGATACTTGAATACACATTCCTAAACAGCATGAGAAGCACCGCGGAGATTGCCCGGGCAAATGGCGTGAAGTTCATAACCGCTTTCAAGACGCTGAAAAGGGCTGAAACGCTAGGGTTTACTAAAAGCATAAAACGCAAAGGGAAACGATTGTGGGAAGTGCCCAATGACCCAAGAACGAGTGAGGAAGAGCTGAAAAAGCTGCGAAGTGTGCTGGATTTGGTTGAGGGGGGAGTTGTGCTCCTTCCTGTGAAAAAAATAGGCCGGGTAGAATCTTCCAACGGTTATGCCTATGATATAGAAACCAATCCGTCACATACATTTTTCGGAGGCGTTGGCCCTTTGCTGCTCCATAATACAGATTGCGACGCGTGGGGGTGGTACATTTACTGGACCATAAAAACAGGGAGCATGAATCTTGCCTATTTGGGGAGGAATTTCGCGATTCCTGAGATGAGGTTCATCGGAGTAACGATGAAGGATATCGAGGATTACGCTTTTTTGCAGAAGCTCACGATAAATGCAAAAGAAGTGGACTTGAAACGTGCTGAAGAGATGCTTTCTTATCCATGGATAAACACGCACAAGCAATGGGTGGAGGAGCTTAAACGGGTTTTGAAAACCAAGAAGAAGCTCGAGCAGGACGCTTTGCAGGGGCAGAAGCTCACTTTCGTCGGGGATTACGTTAGGAAGAAGATAAATGAAAGAGATTTACTCCCGTGAGTTAAGCAGAAACAGGAAACTTCATTATTCGCATCTTAGAGATAGTTAGGCGAGGCACTCCTGAGGATGGGACTAAGGGGATTAAAAAGATTTGGCTAGATATAATATAAGTAAAAGTAATAGTATATGGCTAAAAATGGGCGAAAACCAATGCCTTTTGTATACCGAGTCCCAAAAAACGATCCCGGAACGATACAAGATAGCGAGATATACAAAAATAATCCGTTTCTTACGCAAAAAAGAAACTTATTTAACTGCGCCGTCTTCTCGGCGCACCCGGAAAACGAGGCAAATTGGGGATTCTGGAGGCAAATGGAGAGATATGCGTATGGAAGCGCCAAGAACGTCACCATTTATCTGGACGAAACCGGAAGCAAACAGCACGTTCTCTCTGCAAGCGAGATTTTGTTTTTTTCAACGCTTGAACGGACGCACCGGCAGCAGGCTGAAGACAGCTCACCGAATATGCCCGTAATGGACCTGCTGCGCAAGAAGTGGTTTAACCTAGGCACTGCGGAAAGCGCCCAACTGTACTATAAAATGAGCGAAGTGATAAATTCAGGGCCTGGAAGCGCGTACATACTCGCAAATTACTTCTCAATGATGCTGAGAAACGACCCCAATGCTTCCCTCGCGGAAGTAATGGGGCTTGCCAAAGAATTCATAGCCCAGGAGAAAAAGAGGTTCGGAGCAGATTTTGACAATGTTTATGGAATTATGAAGCCCACACTCGACATAGTTTCTGCAGAATTGGGCAAAATGAGTGGTACAACTCAGTTTTTTGCTGCCAATGTCGCAGATCTCACAGAAGGAAACTGGTACTATCTAGGATTTGACACCGTTGCAAGGTCTCTGGCAAACCTTTTTGGAATGTACAACAAGCGGAATTATACTATCGGTTCGCAGTTCAAAGCAAAACTAAACGAGTTGCAAGGTTCTTTTCTTGAGATGGACCGCGCGTTCTGGGAACTCAGAAACGCTGCGGCGAGAGGGGAAGGTCCGGATGCGCTCAATGAATTAAGATTCTCTTTTTGGAGCAAGCACGGCGAATTCATAGAGCAGTTGAAAGAAGCGCAAGCTCTATACAAAGACAGCGCGGGAAGCGCGGTTCTGGGCACCATTTGCGCTGCCCTTACGCCAGTGGTTGCAGCCAAGGGATTCCAGCTTGCCAAATCGCTGCCCGAAATTGCGTATAATGCTACAAAGGGCATGCCTGCCCCGCTTGCGCGCGCAGCCGGATATGCTGCCAGGCAGCTGACTCCGAAGGTGGTCGGCGAAACGGCTCTTGTCGGGATTGGATTTGACTTGGTAACCGATAGAAGAATCCTCAACGCAATCGGGATTGACGCCGGATCAGATGGAAAAATCCTCAATGCATTTGAGGGTTGGGTTCATGGAAAGGGCGACATAGCGGATGTGCTTGACGCGGTTGGAATCTCATGGTACCAAATGGAAATTGCTAACTTACTATTTGATGGAGCCCTACGTCCGATTGGAAGATTGGGCAAGGCTGCGTTGAGCCGGGCTGCCGGCTTGAATGAAACCATAGCGAGATATGCTGGATTGCGCGTAATAGACACCGCTTTCACGCTGGCTCGACTCCTGAAAAAATCAGAGCTGAAAGCTGTTGGAAATTTCAGCGTGCTTGAGGAAATCGCCAGCAAGCAAAGAATAACCCCGGAGATTGTCAATGATATATTGAAAAAGCACACCGGGCGGCAGGTGGAGTACCAGACCGCAGAAATGATATCGCAAACGGTGAATTCAGCATGGAAGAGCATACTAAAAGAAATAAAAAATCCGGACATAGCGGGAAACCTGATGGTCCAGGGAGTAAGGGTTGTGGATAGGCTGATTGCAAACATAAGCAACCTCAACCCAAGGCTGGAGGGCATCAACGCTTCCTGGAATGCATTGAGCACTTTGGAGAAGGGAGCCATGATATTCAGCGCGGGCGCTCTGAGCACAGGCACTGCTGCGGCAGGATTGAAGCTCAACTCTGAAATAAATCTCGTAAGGGAACTTAGAAGAAAGATGGTATTTGGGTTGCTTGGGTATAAGTACAGCCAAGTGGAGCCGCTTCTCACCCGTGACGAGCAGAGCGGAACATACGAACTCGACAAAGATCTGGTTGGGGAACGGTTTAAGATTCCCAAGAAAGAGGAGAACGTTTATCAGTATATTGCAAGGGAAGTCCTTAAGGCCCAGAAAGGTGAAGCGGCAAATCCGCAGATAATCGAAAGCCTGAACAGACTCAGCGAGGGAAGGAAAGAAGATTTATATAAGATATGTGATGAATACTGCATAAAATGAGGTGAAAAAAATGGCTAATTCGACTGTTCGAAAAGTGCAGGAGATGGTGCAGAAGCACAGTGAATTTGAAAAGCTTATGAGTAGTCTCAATAAGCAAGTGGACGACCTGATACAGTTAAAAAAGACTTTCGAGGAACTCGAAAAAGTAAAGAAAAACGATACTGGGCTTACCGCGGCAATCAATGAGATAAATAAAAAAATAACTACCCTGCAAAACACTCTTGAAAACGGCTTCACAAGTATGGATGACATTAAAATGCTTACGAAGATGCAGCAGGAAAGCCTTGGCGCCAGCGCGTTTATAAAGCGCTATGAGCGCGAAATTAAGGATCTGAAATCCCAGGTTCCCGTGCTCACTTCCGAATCAGCTGACCAGATTACAAGCGAATTTGAAGGAAAGGCCAGACAACTTATCACTAAGCATCGTGAACAGCTTGAAATAAGCTCTGAAGACCACAAAAGCGTTATGGAGCTTCTTAAGGAATCCGCTAAAAAATCCGAAGGGGGAGCGAGCGTAACCACCAGCCTAATACGAACGGTTACGAATCATCCGGAGCAATTGAAGCCCGGGGAAATAAGAGCGATAATTGCGGTGGTGATGGAAAGAGATCCGACTCACCCGGTTTTAGCCGAGCTTGTAGATAAGGACATCACCAAACTTACGCAGGTATTCATCGCTTACAATCAGAGCAATAAAATAAGCAACGCACGACTGAGCAAAACATTGATAACATACCTGCAAACCGAATCCGAACGTATCACCAAGAGGATAAAGGGAACCTGGGAACTAGCAGGTGTACCCACGAAAGACCAGGGCGAGATTATTGGCAGAGTCAGGTATGCTTTGCAAAAAGGATTCGATAGTGAAGAGCTCAGATTATGGCAGGAGGGCCTGAAAAACGGAAAGATGATAGAAGCGTATGAAGGGATAATAAAGGCAAGATATGAAAATTTGATGAAGGATAAGACGTTGAGTAGGGTGTTAAATCTAAAAGTAATTGGGAGTATCGAGGGATCTCCAACGGTCGGCGATTTTATAAAAAACCTGCAGGTGTATGCAGTAAGGCAGAG
>JAQTMJ010000058.1 GCA_028714395.1 Candidatus Iainarchaeum sp.
TTTGGCAAATTCTATTGAAACCCTGAAAACTCAGGTAAAAATCAAGGAAGACGTCCTTAGGATAGCAAAGGAACAGCTTGCGCTTGTCGGTGATGAGCAAAAGAAAAGGGCGCTGCAGTTTGTAATCTTCTCGTTTGATGGGCAAACCAAGCTTGTTCCTGAAGATGTGAAACAAAGAATCAGGAGCTTGGAGAAAAAGGGTGTTTACGAAAAAAACAACTATCGTGAAGATGGAAAACTGATTATTGTACAGGTGTTTGATAAGGAAGATTCAGCCAGCTTCAAAGATTTATTTTGGAACGGAACGCAGACGAAATTCGGCAAAGGCAGCAAACATGTGGCGGAAGGAGAAGTCAAATACGAGCTTGCAAACGCACAAATGTTCTTGTATATGGGGAAGGATGACGAAGATAATGTGAACCATATCAAAAAAATGCTTGATGAACATCCAAACATGATCATTACTTTTAGAGGACACAGTTATAGTTTAGAGAACAATTTTCCCAGCGATGTCTTTGGCAACAAGAAAGGGAATATGATTTTCATACCGGGCAGCTGCGGAAGTTCAGGGGCAATACCCACGTACATAGCTAGCAATTCTAATACTAACATTAATTTTTTCTCTTATACTTCTACAGGAATTGGGACCAACACAGATTCGTTGGTTGATGGCTTGATAAATGCAAGGAACGGGGTTAAGTTCCATGACATATTAGAAGAGAAAAAACTTGAAATCGCATCGAATTTTAACCAGGCCGGAGTTGCACTGAAACCGGATGAAGCAATAAAAAGCATAAGTGTCTGGACTGGAGGAGAATCTCTTTTATGGTTTGTGCTGAGGAAGTGAGGATTATGGATGCTGTTGAGTTTCACAAAAAGCTCAGGGGAAAGATGGAGATACGGAGCAGGGTGAAGCTGGACAGCAAGGAAGCGCTTTCCCTGGCCTACACGCCCGGAGTCGCGAGAGTGTGCAGCGAGATTGCACGAAAACCAGAATTGGTTTACGAATACACGAACAAATGGAACAACGTCGCGATAGTGAATGACGGGACCAGGATTCTCGGATTGGGGGATATAGGGCCTGAAGCCGGACTGCCGGTGATGGAGGGAAAGGCGATACTGTTCAAGGAATTCGGGGGGGTGGACGCATTCCCGATTTCGCTCGGAACGAAAAGAAAGGAGGAAATCATTGCTATTACCAAGGCCATAGAGCCTTCTTTCGGAGGGATAAATCTAGAGGATATAGAAACTCCGAAAATTTTTGAAATTTACGAAGAACTGCGGAAGGCGATGAACATTCCGGTTTTCCACGACGATCGGCATGGAACGGGTGTGGTGGTGCTTGCCGGACTCATAAATGCACTCAAAGTGGCGAAAAAAAATAAGGATGCGGAAATAGTGCTTGT
The DNA here is from genome assembly GCA_028714395.1 of Candidatus Iainarchaeum sp. Classification (GTDB taxonomy): domain Archaea; phylum Micrarchaeota; class Micrarchaeia; order Anstonellales; family Bilamarchaeaceae; genus JAHJBR01. The sequence continues at coordinate 1,407 of JAQTMJ010000058.1, forward strand.
AGGCGCTGGGGCCGCGATAATGGGGATAGTGGAGCTGCTTCTTGCATACGGGATTAGTAATATCACTGTGCTTGACTCCAGGGGAGTTTTGGATGGAAAAAGGAAAGATATCGAATCGTACAAGAAATTTTTTGTTGAAAATTCCAAGCCAAGAAGCGGAGGGGGGCTTGCGGAATGCTTGAAAGGGGCGGATGTGGTGGTTGCGGCTTCTGCGCCCGGCATAATAAAGAAAGACATGGTCGCCGGCATGGACAGGAACGCGATAGTGTTTGCATTGAGCAATCCGAATTCAGAAGTAGAGTATAATGAAGCAAAGAAGGCGGGGGCGCTGGTGGTTGCGACCGGAAGGAGCGACTTCCCGAACCAGGTGAACAACGTGCTCGCGTTTCCAGGGATATTCAGGGGTGCGTTGGATGTGCGCGCTAAGGAGATAAATTTGGAAATGATGGTGGCTGCCGCGGAAGCCATAGCAGCGAGCGTGAAAAATCCCGGGGTTGAATGCATAGTCCCGCCTGCGTTTGACAGGGAAGTGATGAAAAACGTGGCGCTCGCGGTTGCCAGGAAGGCGGTTGAGACTGGAGTTGCACAGGAGGAATTCTCAGCTGAAAAAATAAACCGAAGGATACCGGAATGATGGACTGACCATGCTTGAGATGGCGCTCTTTTTCTTCGTAGGGCTCGCTGCGGGCATTGCCAGCGGCCTTTTTCCTGGATTGCATCCGAATTTGATTTCTTCAATAGCTCTAGTGCAGAATATAGAATATGAGAAGAAAGCGGTGCTCATTGTTTCGGTCTATGCGGGGCACATCATTTTTTCCGCGGTGCCTGCGGTTTTCTTCGGGATTCCTGATGAAAGTACGATTGTTTCCGTGCTGCCCGGAAACAGGATGGCGCTGGACGGGAACGGGATTGCGGCCATCAAGACCATGGCAGTTTCCACGCTTTTTGCCTCGGTCCTGGCTCTGCTGTTCATGCCTTTCGCGCTTTGGTTCTATCCGCAGGCATACGGGGCGGCAAGCCCGTACCTCATTTACATACTCGTGCTCGCTTCGCTGTTGCTTGTGGCAAGGACGAAAAAACCTTTGCTTTCCGCTGCGGTTTTCCTTGCGGCCGGCCTGCTCGGATTTTATGCGCTGCGCATGGAGATGCAGGACGGGTTTCTTCCGCTGTTCTCCGGGTTTTTTGCGATGGGCGCGATACTCAATTACAGGAAGCAGAAGATGCCCAGGCAGAAGGACGGGAACCTGGATTTGGGAATATTGAAATATTCCGCCCTGGGGATGGCGCTGGGCGGGCTGGCCAACCTCATACCTGCCATAAGCTCGCCGGCCCAGATTGCGGCGTTCGCATCCATTTTCATCGCGTTCGAGACTGAAAACTACCTCGCTACGGTTGCGGCGGTGAACGCAGGGCAGTTCGTGTTCGCTCTTGCGAGCAGCGCGAGCATGGACAAGGCAAGGCACGGACTGGTGATAAATCTCGCGCAGATAATAGGAATCGGGGAGAACCTGAACATGCTCCTGTTCTATTTCCTTTTGGGGATAGCGATTGCAGGGGCTGCGCTCTTTCTCTTGAGAAAAAAGGCAGGCCAGCTCTCTGGAGTGGACTTTTCATGGTTCAACTGGATTCTCGCTTTATACCTGCTTTTCGTGGTTTTCACGCTTGACGGGGTTTTGGGTGTGTTGGTGTTTGCAATTTCATCTGCGCTGGGCTATGCGACTGTGAGGATTGGCGTGGAACGCACGGTGATGATGGCCGCGATAATAGTCCCGACAATATTACTGCTGGTTGGGATTTCATAGCCGGCTGGTAGCGGGAACGAGCTTGAATATTCATGAATTCCGAAAATTCGCAATAGGGATAGAAAATTGGAAAAATGTAAAAAAGAAAAGAAAATTATCCGAAGAGGTTCGCAAGCCCTTCTGCCGCCTGCTCTTCCTTCTTGGCCGGGTCCTCCTTGGGGGCCTCCTTCTTTGCTTCGGCTGCCGGAGCTGCCGCCGCAGGGGCTGCTACAACGAGCGCGTTCTTGAGCAAATCCTCGAAGTTCACGCCCTTCACCGCGTCCGCGAGCACCTTCACCTTGGCTCCATCCGCCTCAACTCCCGCGGATTTGAGCACCGAAGAGAGATTGCTCTCGGTCACTTCCTTGCCCGCCCCGTGGAGGAGCAGGACCGCATGCAAATATGGATCTACTTTTGTCATTCAATCACCTTTTCATCATTTGTTCAAACCCGACATGGCCACTCCCTGCCTCACGGCAAGGGTGAGAAGCTGCTCCATCGAGTTAGAAGAATAAATCCCTGCGTTTATGGAAACGTTGCTGCCCTGTATGAAAGCGTCCTTGAGCAGTATTTCCATGTTCTGTTCTGTGGGATAGGCCGCATTTATGGACAGGTTGAGCGCATCCCTGAACGAATCCAGTATCTGGGGCTTGAGCGTATCCAGGTCTATGTTGAGCACGTCCGCGCCGTAAATGTATTTACCGTCGTAGGCGAAAACGAGCTCCACCCCGACTTCGAACGGGTGTATGCCGAGCATCTGGAGCGCCTTTGCCTTCATCGGGGTTATCACTTCCCCCTCCTTGGCTATGGTGGAATCTTTTGTAATCGCTATTTTCCCTGCCTTTATCTGCACGCTGGCGCCTGCGGACTTGAGTTCGGAAAGCGCCGGGCCCGGGGGCATGTCGGTGTCCCCTGCTGGAACCACGATTTCAAAGGGCGAAATCTGCCCTGGCTTTGCAGCCACTTTTTTCCTGTTCTTCCTGAAGAACGAATTGAGCTCGTAGGGGGTGTGCTTGGTTAGGAAGAGCGCTGAAGGTGTGTTTATCTTTTCAGCCTGGGCCTTGAGCCCTGCGGCTTCAAGCACGCGCTTGAGCACCGCGAGCTTGGAAACTTTCACCCAGGTCCCGTCGGCTTCGCGGAGCTTCTTCCTTGAGGACTGAAGCAAATCATCGGGCAGGTTCTTCAGCGTTACAACTGCGAGCGTAGGGTATTCCTTTGCCTTGGCCGAAATGTCGGTCACTGCCTGCTTCTTTCTAGTTATTGCAGGCCTTTCCTTCTTTTCCTTTTTCACTTCCTTTTTAACGTTTTTGGACATAAGCATCACTTCAGATTTTCACCGCCTTGCCCATGGTGAGCTTCACGTAGGCGGATTTTATGTTCCCCTCGGGAACCTTGGTTCGCACCGCGTCGTATATGGCTTCTGCGTTGTCTATGAGGTCCTGCATGGGCATCTCCTCGGTGCCCACGAACGCCTGCGCTGTGGGGAGGTATTTCCCCTTGGACGCGATGCGCACGCTCTTCTTGGCGCGCTCTATGGCTTCCTTCACGTTCCCCACCAGCGGCTTGGGGAGCTTTCCCCTGGGGCCCAGGTACTGGCCGAGGCTTTTCGCTATGGTGGCCATCTGGTTGGGCTGCGCGAGCATGTTGTACTCGCTTGCGAGCATGGAAAGCTTGTCCTTCGCTGAATAAGCGGGAATCTCGTTCGGGAGTATCGTCAAATCCGCGCCGGCTTTCTTCGCCTGGGTGGCTATGCCTTCATCCCCAACAACCGCGACTTTCGGGGTCTTCGCCCCTTTCCCTTTTGGAAGCGCGATGTCCAGGTTGAGCCTGTTCTCTGACTTGGAGAAATCGATGCTCCTGAAATTCAGGATTATTTCGAGGCTCTGCTTGAACTTCCTCTTTCCTTTTTCTTCGAGAGCCTTGGTGATGGCCTCGGTGAGCTTTTTCTTGTCCATGTAAATCGTTCCTCCTACTCGCGAGGAGTAGTGCTAACGGATTATGGAAAAATGATGCTGGGAAGTGTTTTTAAAGGATGGGGTTTGGTTGGCAAGAGGGCAGTTCCGAACTTCTTTTGACGCGTTAAAGCAAGTAGCCCGAAATAAGAGAACGCATAATTGCCTTTCTTATTTCACGTCCTTGAATTCCAATATTGTCCTGCCCAGCACGTCCAGCATTCCGTCCAGCTTATCCTCTTTTACGAGCAATTCGATCTTTTTTCCAATCCAGAACCACGCGCTTCTGCTCAGGATGGTTCCCTTGAGGCTTCTGCTGGCATATTCGAAAGCCACGAGCGCGTATCCTTTCCTCCGTTCAAGTACAGCCACACGGAATATGGGCGGATTTGCCTGGATAGACCCGCCTGGCGGTTCTGCTAGCCTCAAAAGAATCCGGTTCCTGCCCTCCTTCTCTTCGGATTCCATTTCTGCGACTTTTATCTGCAAATACTCTGAAATCCAGCCTGACCTCCAGACAACTACTTTTTGGTCTCTCGATGCGAGCCACGGCCTGTTAAGGTCGTCGCTGGTCATGGACACCAGATAACAGACTACGGCAACGACTCCGCCTAAACAGACAACACTCAGCATCGCAAGGAACAGGAAGGTTGCCTGCAGGTTGTATGCCCCGAAATCCAAGCTAGGCTTGAGAAAATAGACCGCCCCGGTAACTAGCATGGCCAGCCCG
>JAQTMJ010000059.1 GCA_028714395.1 Candidatus Iainarchaeum sp.
TTCCGTGCATCTCCTGGGCCAATAAGCCGCCATCCACAGCGCCCACCAGCCCGTCCACTTTTATCTCTTTGAGCGGATGCACAAGCTCCTTTTCCAAAGCCTCAACGAAAACGTGATTTATGCTCCTGAATTTCGCGGCCTTACCCTTGATCTCATCCTCCATTGCGCGTATATGCTCCGCGGCCGCCTTGATTTTTTCGAGCATAACTTTAAATTCCGATTATAAGTTATTAACCCTTATGGGCATCCTTGATTCGGCCAGGATAAAAAATTCGGATTTGAAGCAGGCGATAGTGGTGCGCACGGATTTGGAGATGGGCAAAGGCAAGGTTGCAGTACAGGTTGCGCACGCATCTATCTCAGCATACCTTGAGGCCGAAAGTGCGGACCGCGATGCTGCTGAAAAATGGATTGAAGAAGGGATGAAGAAGATAGCGCTGAAAGTGAAGGACGAGAAAGAATTGTTCATGTATTTCCAGCAGGCCAAGGACGCAGGGCTTCCGGTTTCCATAATCCGCGATGCTGGCTTAACTCAAATAGAAAGCGGAAGCGCCACCTGCTTTGCAATAGGCCCGGCCTCTTCATCAGAAATAGACAAAATAGTCGGAAAGCTCAAGTTGCTCTGAACCCCATCTTTTATAAGATTTTCCAACTTTAATACTACTGCATGCAATTCTGTGGTCACCATGTGTTCAGCTTCACCTCAAATTATAGAAAAACCAGGGAGTACCCCCAAGCGTAAACCCATTGTTGTTAATTTTAGCCACAGGGTCTCCACCGAGGATATAATGCGCGAGAACCTGGCGCGGCGCCTTTTCGACGCATCCCTGGGCGGGCAGGTGGAGAGCATAAGAGAAGTGAGCGCAGCTTTTCCAAGCCTGTCCAAAATTAAGAAGGCCCTCTCAGAAGGTTCGCTGGTGAACGCACGCGGGATAAAGTTATTTTTCTACAAGCGGGAACTTGACAAGCTCGATCCGCTCGGCTTGGTTTGCAAATCAGTCAAACTGGATTCTGGCCTCAAGCATAATTACTACAGAGTCGTGCTTGAAGATGGCACCTATATACTCTTCAATCCAGCCATTGGCCAAAACAAGCCGCTCATCGTGGAAAAAGACCTCGCCGTTTTCATGGAAGAGATGGCGGCGCTTCATAGTGTGACCTCTGCCGAATCCGGCAAATTGGAAATGCTCGGAACGAGAATAAATGAAGTTGAAATAGCGGACATGCGTGGCGACAGCTACACCGTGGCCTGCTTGAGATCATCGAAAGGGCGTGTATTCCTCCTTTCCAGCATGCGGGTGGAAGGGCTCGAGGAACTGATAGAACGAGGCGCGCCTGTGGACTGGAGAAACTTCTGGGAACAAACGCCCCTGATGGTCACAACTTCGCTAAAGCATCATGAAGCGATGTCCTTCCTGCTGGGAAAAGGCGCAGATCCGAACCTCAAGGACCTTGAGAAAATGGGCGCACGCACACCCCTGATGCTCGCAACCCTCAACGGGGACTCCAAAGGGGTGGGAATAATCCTCGATGACCCTAGGACAAACTGGCTGGAAAAGGACGCAGACGGACGGAATGCGCTCATGCTCGCGGTTTTGAACCGGCGTATTGAAATAGTCAGATTGCTGCTTAAAGACTCCCGTGCGGATATTGGCGCAGTTGACTACGAAGGCGACAGCGTCCACGAGCTCGCAAGACGTTATGCCCCCACAACGCCCATACCGAAGATGCTGGCCAGAAAAGTTGCGGTAATTTAAGCTAATTTTTTAACTTTGTGCGATAAATGCACCCATGATACTTTCCAACAAGGACATAAAGGAGCGCATGCGCAAGGGCGAAATAAAAATCCGGCCTTTCAGGGAAGAGCAGCTCGGAAGCGCGACCGTGGACCTCACCCTTTCAGACGAGTGGGAGTTCTTCAAAAAGAAGCTGATCGGAACTAGAGTGGATCTGGAAAAAGTCCCTTTTCAGGAAGCGGTCGAAAAAGTGCGCGCGGATTACGCGATGCTCGCGCCCGGGGAAATAGTGCTCGCGAAAACCCTGGAGAAAATCACGCTCCCGGCGCACATAATGGGCAAGCTGGAAGGGAGGAGCAGGTACGCGCGCATGGGCCTTTCCATCCACATCACATCCGCGATAGTGCAGCCCGGCTCCAGCAACCACCAGGTTCTTGAGATTCTCAATTCAGCCCCGTTCACGGTGATTCTGCACAAGGGCATGCGCCTTTCCCAGATTGTTTTCTACGAGCTGAAAACCCCGAGCTCAAAACCCTATGCGAAATTCGGAAAGATTGCGAGGAGGCAGTGAGATGCTCAAACTTCTTATTCTTGATTTGGACGAAACCCTGCTCCGCATGAAGGTGGACTGGGAAAAAGTCAGGGCTGAAGTGATTGAATACGGGAGAAGCCAGGGCGCTGCATTCAATTCTTCAGATTCCATAATCCCGCTCTCCTCGGCAATTTCCAGCACGTCGGAACGCAAGCAAGAAGTGGATTCCATATGGCGCAGGCACGAACTCTCTTCAATGGAAAAATCCAGCGTTGTGCGCTATGCGAAAGCCGAGAAATTCGTGAAAAGGATGAAGAAACGCGGCCTGCTTCTCGCCATAGCCTCAAACAACTGCCATGCAAGCGCGGAAAAGGCGCTCGCACTTTCCGGTCTCTCATCCTTTTTCGATCTCATGGTATGCCGGGACGATGTTTCAAGCACCAAGCCGCACCCTGAAATGCTTCTCAAAATACTGGATAGCTTCGGAATCGCAAAGGAAGAAGCAGTTTTCATAGGCAACAGCGAAACCAGCGACGCTCCGGCAGGAAAATCCGCAGGCATAAGGACATTGATAGTAAATCCGAATTCCGCATTCCCGCAAATTGGATAAACAGTTCATGGCGTGTTAAAATATAGTTTTTTAAGTTCTCCCATCCATATTCCACTGTGAGTCTATGCATGGCTCTGCTGTTTCTGGAGTGCAATTCTATAATACGCATATACGTGCGAACCATCCTAACGGCCATATACTAGCCCGGATATTCGGTGGGCAACTGACCGGCTCCTCTTTGTGCGGTTCAATCAAGAACCCAGAAGTGTTGCATGATGAAAGCCCAGTTTTGAGCCGGTATGTGGTTGTATGTCAAAAACCAAATGAAGCTTTTGGGTGGTGGAAGGATGTAATAGACCCAAAAACAAAAATGAGATTCAGTACGCAGTATGTACCCCCGGATATATTTAATGTTCCCAATTGCGCTCTCTGTCTAGTCCCACAAATTTCAGGTATGGAGAGACATGGGCTAATTATTCCAAACCCTGAAGCCAAAGTTAAAGTGATTAAAAATTTCCCCAAAGAAGAAAGAACTAGGATTGCAAATTCAGATTATATATTTGAGCGTCCTCTGGCAGAGGGCATATTCGCCCTGGTTTACGATTGGCGCACCAATACTATTTCTCTGCGCAGTCTAAAAGAGGAGTTTTGGATAATTCTGGAGATTCCAATTGTCGGCAGCTCTGAAAAGCAACCGGATGCGAAATGCGCGGATACAACGCCGTCAGTTCTAACGTCAGAAGAATCTCCATCACCTCCACGGGGCGACGGCAACGTGGCTGTTTGGATGAAGTCTCTGAAAGATCTGGTGCATGAGTAAGCCAGTTTTCTCCAGGAGTTTATTGAGCCCCCTCTCTCCCCTATTTAAAAGTCTGAGCAAACAAAATCACAGAAAAGAGAGTGATAATCCTGGATTCCTCACAGCCAAAACTGAAAAGGGAGCTGGGCCTGCTGGGCAGCTTCTCCATGGGCTTCGCAGACGTTGGAGCAGACATATTCCTGGCCCTCGGCCTCATAGCAGCCTACGCAGGCGGCTCGATGCCGTTCGCGATTCTCATCGCCGCGGGCGTTTACGTCCTCACCGGCTTAGCCTATGCAGAGCTGGCCTCTTCCATTCCTGTGGCAGGCGGCGCATCGGTCTACGGCGAGCGCGCATTCGGCAAGTTCGTGGGCTTCATAGGCGGCTGGGGGCTCATGCTGGACTACACTCTGGACATCGCCCTGTTCGCAGTGGCTGCAGCAGGCTACCTGTCGTTCTTCTTCCCGGTGATACGGACCGTGCTCCCGGTGGCAAGCTCGATGCTAATCCTGGCGTTGGTGCTGGTCAACCTCTTCGGCATACGGGAGTCTTCGTTCGTGAATTCCATGCTCACCCTGGGCACCATTGCGCTGGTGGTGGCGCTCCTCATAATAGGCCTTACCACCTTCAATCTCCAGATGTTCCTCTCGGGCATAAAGCCCATAGAAGTGAGCCCGGGAATACACGATTTCCTCTATTCGATTACTCTTGCCATGGTCGCGTTCATAGGCATAGAGAGCATCTCCCAGGGGGCCGAGGAAACCCGCGACCCGGAAAAGACGCTGCCCCGCGCCCACATATCAGCTGTAACCACGGTGGTGGTGTTCGCGCTCGCGATTTCGGTATTGGCGCTCGGCATAATCCCTCCCCAGGCGCTGGCCCAAAGACCGGACAATCCCATTGTCGCGCTGGCGCTCGCGCTTCCCTTCGCCAATGTGCTGGTGCCCATAGTAGCGCTCATAGGATTTGCAATCTGCTTCGTTTCCGCCAACACAGGCATAATCGGGGTTTCCCGCGTCACCTATTCAATGAGCAACCACGGGCTCCTCACCCGCAGGTTCCAATGGGTGCACCCACTGTTCCGCACGCCCTGGGTGACCATACTGGTGTTTTCAGCCATAGCCATGGTCCTTGCCTATGTCGGAGACATGTTTTTCCTCGGCGAGCCGTACGCATTCGGGGCCCTGACCGCCTACCTCATCGCGAATCTCGCGCTCATAAAGCTGCGCTTCACCGAACCCGGCCTGGTTCGCCCGTTCCGCATGCCCCTTAACATCCAATGGAAGGACAGGCAGGTGCCGCTGCTCGCCATAGTCGGAGTGGTGGGCTGCGCGGCAATGCTCTTCCTGGTTGCGTGGCTGCACGAGTCGGGAAGGAACTTCGCGCTCGCGTGGTTCGCCGTTGGAATACTGTCCTTCTTCCTCTACAGCCGCTACCGCAATAAGAAATAGCATTGGGGTAAAAGTGCAAAAACAACCGAATCCCCATGAAGGGCTTTATGGAGAGCTACGATATAAAATCCGAAATGTCCACGATTTTCAGGGACGTCTTTCCCCTTACCTCCCTTTTGTCAGGCACAAACAGCATCCTTTCCCTTGCAGGAACCTTCCCAAGGCTCTTTTCGGCGCTGGCCATGTCCGCATCATCAACCGTCTTCCATTTGATCTCAATCGCAATTTCCGGTTTCCTAAATCTAAGAAGGCAGGCATCTATGTCGTAACTTTCGGTTTCCACTATGGCTTCAGTCAAACCGCTCTTTGAGGCGATGAATTCCCTTATCTCATCCTCAACTATCTTGGGCATGAGTTCGTCTATTATTCGCCCTATCTCCAAGTCGCTCAGCTCCCTTTCCGAGATATTGTATTTCTCGTCTGCGTAATAGAAAAGCCTCAGCAACGGCGAGGCGTGCCGGTACACGAACTTCTTCTTGTTGTAAACCATTATCTTCCTGATTATCCCGAATTCCGCAAGATTCTTGAGGTATTGCTGGACCACGCTCGGGTCGTCCTTGGCTATCAGGCGCCTGGAAAAGAGGTAGCCAGATATCTCGCTCGACACGGTTTTCCCGGTCGCAATGGCCCGCAACACGGCTTCGTATACCGCAGATATGCCCCGTTCTTCTTCTGCAAAAATCTCCCCGACCAGGGCAGGTATGGTCTTCATGGAGCCGTTTACG
>JAQTMJ010000060.1 GCA_028714395.1 Candidatus Iainarchaeum sp.
TACGGGCACGAGGTAACGCTTAACGAGATAAAGTTCTAGGTGAGCCCATGGAAATAAAAATAATCAACCACGAGAAAACGCTGCTGGAGTTCGAAATCCTGGGGTACGAGTATTACACGCTCCCGGAACTCATAACCGGCGCCCTGTCCAAGAATGATGCCGTGGAGTTCGTGTCCTACAAGGTGGACCACCCCACGGTCGGGAAGCCCAGGATAGTGGTCAGGACCAAGAGCAAGGACGCGCTGAACCTCACCCTGGGAGCCATAGAGGACATCGCCTCCCAGGTGGCCGACCTCAGGAAGGCGCTCAAGAAGTCCAAGTGAGCGTGGTCCGGTGGACTTGAAAAAGGCCGGGGAGAAGCTCACCAGATTCGAGGAGAGCACCGCCCAGGTATCCATACTCATAGTAACGCTGATTTTCTACCTGCTCACCAAGAACGCGGTGTTCGGGGTGCTGGTGGCCCTGGAGTTCATAGCCTTTGTGGCGATAGAGATACAGCAGGGCGTGCAGCACCACGGAGTGAAGTACGAGATTTACGACACGCTGAAATCTTTAGGGGTCGCGGTGCTGCTCTGGCTCTCGGTTTCAGTGCTGCTCGGCACCTCGGTGCCCATAAGCGCCGTGGTTTCGTGCTCCATGCTCCCGAACCTCCAGCGCGGCGATCTCACCGTGATAAGGGGCGCTTCCTCGGCAACCCTGAATGCACCGCAGATAGAGCTGAGCCCAGAGGATTTCGTAAAGCTCTATTCGCACGAGGCCCGGGTGGTTTCCCCGGACGGGACTTTTGCAGTGAACGGCTCGCTGTTCTCCTACTGCCAGGTGTACAAGTACAGCGACAAGGTTTGCACTGATTTCTATTCATCCCCTTCGCTGTTCATAGAGCAGAGGGGCCCGCTCTCCTTTCATTACTCCAAGTGCGAGAGGACGGTGCTGGGCACGAGCAACAGCGCTCAGACCCCGTGCCTGACTTCGGTTACATACAAAGGCCAGGAATTTAGGCCCAACATGTCAAACGACATCATAGTGTACCAGCCCAACGGCGGCGACCTTTTCTCCTACACCGGTGACATCATCCACCGCGTGTTCCTCAAGGTGAAAGTGGGCTCCTCCAATTTCGTGCTCACCAAAGGCGACAACAACGAGGTGATGGACATACAGTTCTACGATTACGGAAGGAACCTGGCCAACACCCCTGTCCAGGAGAAGAACATAAAAGGAGCGAACCTTTTTGCAATACCCTACGTGGGCTATTTCAAGCTCTTCATTTCAGGCTTCGTGGACGAGCCTGTGTACTGCAACACGAATCTGCTATACTAGAAAGAAGATTACCTATAGTGCCCCTCTTCCCTTTCCAGCAGCACCAGCTCACCTATCCTGGCCATGAGCGCGTCCTTCTGCTTCTGCTCCACTTTCATCTTGCCGAGCTTCTCCTTCCATCCGGCTATTGCTGAGAGTATCCTTCCTCCGAGCTGCTCGCCGTCCACGCTGTCCGCGTAGGAAAGCAGCGCCCTGAGCGCGTAGAGCGAATTGCTTTTTCCCAGCGCCTCCACGGTCGCGTTCCTCAGCATCCTTGCGCCCTCGCTTCCGTCCGCGGAAGAGAAGAAGGAGAACTGGTGGGTGAGCACCTTCGCAGCATCATCATCCCCGAGCTCGGCGAGCAGGTTTATTATTTCCAGCATCCCTTCCAGCGAATTGGTGTAGTTGAACATCTCGTTGTACACGTTCATCCTGAGCTGGACCGGCTCGGCCTGGGGCAGCTTCTTCCTGAAATACTCGAAATTCTTTGGAATCCTGAGTTCGCCGAATTTAGCGATCCGCTCGTGGAGCACGTAGAGCATCACCTGCTTCACGTTCGGACTCTGGCGCGCGTACATCTTCTTGAGCGTTTCAAGCGCCTCGCCCCTTGCCTGCTCGTTGGCGCTCACCGGGTACATGCTCAGCTTCTTCATTGCACTGTCCACTTCGTCCAGCGCTTTTTTCCTCTCTTCTTCCTCCTTGGTGGGGAGCTTCTCCTCCACCTTTACCGTTTCCGGTTTCGGATCGGTTTTCATCTCGCGTCCTATCACGGCAGGGGGCTTTCTCCCTCCGGATGCCGGCTTGTTCCCAGGTATGGGCTTTATCTCAATCTTTGCTGTTTGCGTTTCGTTTTTTTTCGCCATAAACATCACTTTTAAATTTAAACTGAATTATTTATGCTGATGTCTATTAAAATACTATTCGCAACCGGCAATGCGCACAAGTTCGCTGAAGCTTCGGCCATGCTCAGGCCCCATGGCATAGGGCTCCAGCGCCTGGATTCGAAACGCGGGGAAATACGCGCGGAAGATGTGGAACAAGTGGCGCTGGCGAGCGCAAAATCCCTTTTCGCTGAAGTCAAAAAGCCGCTCATTGTAGAGGATTCCGGCCTCTTTATTCCATCTCTCAATGATTTCCCGGGAGCCTATTCAGCATGGGTGCAGAAGAAGCTCGGCAATAAAGGGATACTCAAATTGATGAAAAATGCTGCGGACCGCTCGGCCTATTTCAAGGCCTGCGTTGCCTATGCGGATAAGAAGGGCGCGCGCACCTTCTGCGGGGAAGTGCACGGCTCCATATGTGAGAGCGAGCGCGGCTCCGCAGGCTTCGGCTACGACCCCATATTCGTGCCCGCCGGGGAAACTCAGACGTTCGCGGAAAACGAAACGCTTAAAAACCGTATTTCGCATAGGTTTAATGCTTTTACTGCCTTCGCCAGGTGGTATTCTAATTACGTACCATAAAAGCAAGAGCTAAAACGATTAATGGTGAACCTTAATGGCAAGATTGCATTCCGGAAAAAAGGGGAAAAGCTCCCGCAAGAGGCCCAAGAGCAAGGTGGCCCCGAAGTGGGTGGATTACTCCAAGGAGGAAGTGAAGGACATAATAAGGAACCTGTCCAAGAAGGGCACGCCGCCCACGATGATGGGGCTGGTGCTCAGGGACCAGTACGCTGTGCCCGCGGTCAAGCCCATACTCGGGAAAACGCTCAACCAGTTCCTTGAAGAGGAAAATTTGCGTCCGCAATACCCCGATGATTTGCTCAACCTAATTAAGAAGGCGGTGCGCATGCGCAACCACATAAAGGGGAACAAGATGGACGTGCACGGGAAGGTGAAGCTCCTCCATGTGGAATCCAAGATACAGCGGCTCGTGAAATACTACCGCAGGAACGGCAGGCTCCCCGCAGACTGGAAGTACGACGCGGAGACTGCGGCGCTCATAGTGAAGTGATTTTAATGGCAACTCCAACAAAGAAAACCAAGGTTATTGACAAGTGGAAGACCAAGCAGTGGTACAACGTGCTTGCGCCCCACCTGTTCGACAACAAGGAAATCGCTGAAATCGTTTCAAGCGACGAGGGCAACCTGAAGAACCGCATAGTCTCCATAAGCCTTGCGGAAGTCACGGGGCAGCCCTCGCAGATTTCCATATTCACCTCGCTCAAGTTCCGCATAATAGAGGTGAAGGGCAAGAGCGCCTACACTCGGATGATAGGGCACGAGATTTCTCCCTCCTACATAAGGACGCTTTCCAGGAGGAACCGCTCGCTCATCACCTTCGTGAAGGATGTTAAAACAAAGGACGACCAGACGCTGAGAATTAAAATACTTGCGATAACAGGGAACGCGGTCTCGCAGAACACCAAGAAGAGCCTGCACCACGCCATAGACGGCGAGGTGAAGAAGATGGCCGAGGAATTCAGCCTCGACCAGCTCATGCAGGAAATAGTGTTCGGCAGGTTCGCGAGCAGGGTGTTCAACCGCCTCAAACAAATCACAGCGATGAGGCGCGTGGAGACCAGGAAGACCGAGCTCAAGGAGGCGCTCGCATAACTTCTTTTTATTAATCTATTTTCCCATGCTACTTACCTATCGCTAATTTCAATTCGCCGACAAAATCTTTTGGGAAACGGGCGCTATGCCAGAAAGATTGCTTTCTGCAAAAGAGGATCTGAGAGATGGTATTTTTGGTCTTTTTTTTCTACAAACGAATATGCGGACAGTTTCTCCAGCGCGAAATTGAACTGGTTCGGGTTAAGCTGCTCACCCATCGTTTTGCCAGTACGTGACCTGAGTTCATCCCAGCCTATTCCATCAGTGTTCCTAAGTATGCTGATATAGAGTTTTTTGTTTTTCACTTTCTTGAAAAAATGAACGAGTTCTGAGGCAGCGATTCTAGCCGCGTTTTGGCTTGTTTTGGCTAAGGCGTTTTGGCTCCTCTTTACCCCTCTTTCGTAACCGTAAAGCGTCAGCCACCCGATCAGGCCATCAAGTTCTGCAACCGCATCTTCAATTTCTTCCTTGTGTATCTTCATGCCAAGTTGTCCAAATCCGGCTTTCAGGTACTCGGCGGACCTGTTTCTGTCGAGCCGTTCCATCACCACCTTTGCGATGTCTCTGCCGTAGAGCGGATGTTCAGCGTCGGTTTGGCCTAGAATCTCCTCCACCAACCCTATTTCGCTTCCAGATATTATGAATGAAACCTGGGGGAAGCGGTCATAAAAATAGGAAAGAACATCCGCCAGTTCCTTTGCCTTCATTCTTTGGGCTTCATCAATGAACACGCATATCTGCCCCGCAGTCCTGATTTTTTTCTCTATTTCAGTTTGGCTTTCCGAGCTCAGTTTTATGCCGAAACCGACTCCAAACGCGGATACGTTGAGGCTTTCTATCTTGCCAAAAATTTTTGGTTTCCCAATCTTTACTGTTTCATAAATAGCTGCAAATAGCTCCTTTTTTGGTTCGGAAACGATTCTCCCGTCAAGCCAAAGTTTCAGGCATTTTGTCTCATTGTAAACCAGATTCAGGAGGCTGGTCTTTCCAACGCGCCTGACCCCAACAACGGCGATTATTTTTTCCTTCCTTTGCAGTGCTTTCTTGACTTGACCATATTCGTAATCGTAATCAAAGAAATCCTGTTTCCTGCTCTTCGGTTCTATCTCAAAGTACATGAGGAGTCTATAGCATAAAAGTTTATAAAGTTAAGCATTTGCATGTTTTACTTAACTTAAGTTAAGCAAAATGCAACTATTCTGCAATCGGAGGGCATTTCAGGGATTCCTTGAGGGAAAGGACGTAGGAATGATATAAAATTGCTTTGTTTACTATATCTGTTATGCGCACCGCGAAAAACCTGCGAATCCACGAGCTCATCGGGCTCCATGCGCAGATAGCGAATTCCTCGTGCAGGAAATGGATCGACTTGAAGGGAAAAATAGTGGACGAGACCAAAAATTTGCTCGTTTTCGAGACCGAGAAAGGCGAAGTGAAAATACAGAAAATTTCTTCCGCATTCCTTTTCACGCTTGAGAACGGGGAGAAAGTGGAACTGAAGGGAAAAGATATCCTTTTCAGGCCAGAGGAAAGGACGAAAAAAGCCTTGTAGGTGTTTTCATGCTGATGGAGGATTTGAGCTGGGATGAAATCAATTCTGAAGTGAAGAAGGACAAAACTGTAATCCTGGTGTTCGGGGCATTTGAAGCGCACGGAAAACATCTTCCGCTGAAAACCGATACGTTCGTTCCCTATGAAATCGCCAAGCGAGTGGCGGAAAAAACCAACTCACTGCTATTTCCTCCGATAAATTTAGGCTTCTGCTACACGCTGAGAAGGTTTCCTGGAACGGTTTCGCTTTCCCAGAACACGCTCTCTGCAATCGTGTACGATGTATTTTCCGAACTCATGAGAAACGGGTTCCACAAATTCCTGGTGATAAACGGCCACGGGGGAAATGAATCCATAATCAAGAACACTTTAAAGGAGATGGCTGA
>JAQTMJ010000061.1 GCA_028714395.1 Candidatus Iainarchaeum sp.
CGGGAATGCTCAACGGCGGCCCGAGCGACGAGTATTTCAAGCTCATGGCCAGCGAGCCAAAAAATAGCATGATATTCGTGGGCTACCAGAGCGCGCTCTCGCTCGGTTCAAAGGTCCAGAAGGGAATGAAGGAAATCCCGCTAATAGGCGAGGATGGCAGGACCGAGATGATAAAGATAAGCATGCGCATTGAGACCGTGGAAGGCTTCTCAGGCCATAGTGATAGGAGGCAGCTGCTCGCTTTCCTCAAGAATGCGATGCCCACCCCGGAGCGCGTGTTCACCATGCACGGGGACTGGAACAAGACCGACGACCTGGCAAAAAGCGCTGCGATGATGCTCAAGAGAAACGTCACTGCCCCGCTGGACATGGAGGCCGTGAGGCTCAAATAGCTTTTTTCTCTGTTTTTTTCACTTTCTTTGCTTCTTCTTTTCCGCTTCCAGGCCCGAGCACGAACATGTTTATTATCGGTATCGCATAGAACGGTATCGGGAATCCGGCTATGAAGCCGGTTATCAGCCTTAGCATGTTGGTGCTTTCCCTGAGCCCTACCAGCTGGGTCCCGCCGTCAAGCGCTATGGGCACGAGCGCGATTATGAAATAAATCAGCGGAGGCGCAATCCTATCATCAATTTTTCTAACAAAAGGGAACAGCAAGCCCCCGAGAAGCATGGCCCCGTATATTGCAACATCCCTGGAGCAGACCGGGAATTTGTAGCCAGTGAGCGAATCAAACCGCACTTCGCTCTGCCTTCCTATTACCGCAGTGCCGTTCCTTGCGCAGTCGTCTATTGTTCCATCGGTGAAATAGCATATTGAGCGGGAAGCCAGCTGGTGGCAGGAAGGGGCGTATATGCGCTGGAGCGCGTCAAAAAGCCCAAGAGCCCCAAGGCCCGGAAGGAACGGGGTTATGAAAATCGGAAGTATGAAAATCGCGGCAATGCCCATGTAGAGTGCGTATCCAAGGTATTTTCTCATTGCAACCAGCTATTTGCCCATCTTTTTCCTTTCCCGCTCAACTTCGTGCACTTCCCAGGGGTAGATTATCCAGGCGCTTGTCTGCCCCATATAATAATCCGGCTTGACTATGCTGCCCGGCTTGCAGTGGAGCGCGGCTATCCTCACCTCCGATGCTCCGGCCCTCTTCACGTGCTCCTTTGCGACCGCGAGGCTCCTCCCGGTATCCGCGACATCGTCCACGAGCAGCACCCGCTTCCCTTTCACGTCCACCTGGAGCGGCTGGGTTATGTTCGGGAAGCCGCTTGTCTGGCCTATGGTCTTGTAGAATTCTATTTTTATTATAGTTACGTCGCGGTTCCCCAGAATATCTGAAAGCAGGCGCGCAGGAACCAGCCCGCCCCTGGATATTCCCACTATCCAGTCAGGCCTGAATCCCCTGATTTTGGCTGCAAGCTCCAGGCACATCCTGTCCACGTCGGCCCAGGTCGGCTTTATGAACTCCATAATGGGCTTTGGGCGGTTGTTTTTTAAAAGCGCTCCGGTGAAATACCAACCATGAAGGTTTCCGTGCGCATACATCCCGAGACGCTTTATTCAAGGATGCAGAACAGCGTGCAGCTCACCCTGCGCGTGGAGAACGAAGGCGAGGCAAGATGGGTGGAAGCCGAATTGAAGGTGCCGGACAAGATTTCCCTTGCGCCCGACATCCACCTGAACGAGGGAAGGATGCGCGCAGGCATAGTGGGCAAGAACGAGGCGCTTGAGAAATCAGTGAAGGTGTACGCGAGCGCCTACACTGATGCGCAGCGCTACGAATGCAGGCTCGTGGTTTTTTCCTACGACAAGGACGCGGTGATAGACCAGCGCATAGAAGTGCCCTTTACCGTGAACTGCGAGGAGCAGAAGCCCGCGGTTCTGTAATTTTTCTCTCCTGTTTTTTTACGCCCATCATTCCGAATCCATTGCTGCCCTGCCTTTTTTCAGCACCAAAGCTGCGAGCTTTTTCGCATTCTTTTTTTCATGCTCCAGGGCATTTTCCACGTCCAGCGGATTGGAATAGCCCCATTTTGCAATCGCCTGGGCCAGCTCTGGATGGGTTTTTGCATATTCCCTAGCCGGGATTCCGTGCATCACCGCGTCCACGGCCTGCCTGAGCGACATTGCGCCCTTCCTGGTTCCCCCAGGATGGCCGTGCACCCCGGCCCCTGCCTGCAGGTTCGTATTCAGGCCGTGCAGCGCAATAAGCGCGTCCACCTTTCCCGCGTCCACGCCTCCTGACGCGATGCCCAGCATGGGCTTTATGTGCTCTGCGAACTCCATGTGCAGGGCGCCAAGATAGAATTTCTCAGGAAGCTTGCGAAGCTCGGCAACATCGTGCAACCTTTTTATGGTGACCGGGGAGCCCTCCATCTTCCCCACCCCGGTGCCTATGTGCATCTGGTCTATCCCGAGCAGGCGGTAGAGTTTTTCGTAAACCTGGAAGTTCACCCCGAAGTTGCCCCTGTTGGCAGCTGCAAATCCAGCCCTGTGCCCGTGGGTCGCAAACCCGTATTTTTTCGTGAGCTCAAGAATCTCCTGCAGGGCGCTCGTGCCCATCACATAGGTATCGAGCATCACCACCACGTGCCGCTGGAGCCCGCAGGCCTTCAAATAATCCACGCGCTCCACCATCCGCGAGTACCTGTCCGTGATGTTGCTCGAATAAAGGTGGTTCTGCCCTGTCTCCTTCCCGGCATTTTCCATCGCCTTTACCACCTCGTGCAGCCTGTCCTTCCACCTGCAGAATTCCTGGTCCACCAGGTTTTCATCGTCCTTCAC
This sequence comes from Candidatus Iainarchaeum sp., assembly GCA_028714395.1. Classification (GTDB taxonomy): domain Archaea; phylum Micrarchaeota; class Micrarchaeia; order Anstonellales; family Bilamarchaeaceae; genus JAHJBR01. The sequence continues at coordinate 2,779 of JAQTMJ010000061.1, forward strand.
CAGGTCAAGGCCGCCCGAGTAGGCTTCGTAGGCAGCGTGCGCCCATTCCTTTGGCGTGAGCCCGACCTTGGGCTTTATTATGGTGCCCACGTGCGGCCGCCCGTCCCTTTCGGTGCCAACAAGCCTCCGCATTCCAGGCAGGCCCAGCTTCGGGCCGCTGAACTGCTTCTGGTATTTTTTGGGGAATGAAATATCGCACACGTAAAGCTCGCGGAGCTCCTTCAGCCCGAAGATGTTCCCCAGCACCGAGGCTTGGAACTGCAGGATGTTTTTTGCGTCGAAATGCTCTATGGGGTACGCTATTTTTATGAATCCTGCATTTTTCCCGGCTTTGTGCAGCCAGAACACCCGGGCGCGGTAATGCTTCCACACGAAGTCGTTCATGGTGCTGAGCTTGGTCCAGGAGCCCACGCTGCTTTCTGCGGCAATGGCTTCAGCGGTTTGCTCTATGCTGGCATCGCTTTTCGCCCAGAAGAGCACCACGAAATCGTTTTCCCTGTCTGGTTCATATCTGAAATCGAGATAACTGTAGCCGCCGTATGCCATTTTTTCACCGCACTAAGAACTTCGGCTAACATTATAAATTTTATTCATTTATTCTATATATCAAGATATCCAAGCTGGTTATCCAAGGTGGTTGCATGGTCTTCGGAATAGGGGAAGGGAAAATAGACATAATCCCTGAAAAACAGAGTTACGCTTTCGGGGAAGCCATAGGGGGGAAAGTGGTCCTTCAGCTCAGCCAGCCCAAAAAGGCCAATGGGTCGCGCATCAGATTCTACGGCCTGATAAAGACCCAGCATTCCGACCGCGATATGCACGGCCACAGGCACACCCACGCCAGCACCAGGGAAGTGCTGGCCCAGAGCTTCCAGCTGGCCGAGGAGGGTGATTTTCCGGCCGGGACTAAAGAATACCCATTCACAATAAAACTGCCAACGATTCCTAAAGACGGCAACGCAGGTTCGGGCGGATTTCTTTCAGGCATCGCAGGCATTCTGGGAGCCACCCAAGACCCTCTCTTAAATGCTGAGTGGTACCTGGACGCGTCCCTTGACTTGCCCATGAGCTTCGACATATCCAAAAAACTGAGGCTAAACCTTATACGCTGAGCTTTCTGGGGATGGCATGGTTCTTGGCATTGGCGAAGGCAGCATTGAAATACTAACCGGCAAGGAGGCGTACGTGAACGGAGAATTGATAGAGGGCAGGGTGCTGCTCAGCCTGGGCAGGCGCCTGAAAGCGCGCGGCCTCCGCATCCTGTTTTACGGGGAGAAAAAATCCCACCATGGAAAAACCCATACGACCGAAAGAATACTACAGCAGCAGGCCGTGCTTGACGGGGCAAAAACCTACGCCGAAGGAAGGACGGATTACAAATTCAGCATTCAGCTTCCCCAGCTTGAGAAGCCCAGGCCCATAGAGGGCACGGACATTATACCTTCAGTGGTGCGTTTCTTCGGGGGAAAGTTCGACCCCTATGCGAATGTGAAATGGTACCTGGACGCTTCTCTGGACATTCCATTGAGCCTGGACGTGAACAGGAAAATGCAAATTACAGTAAGAAGATGATGGGCTTCCCGCATAGCAGTGCCCTCCCGGAATGTGGCCCTGGACATCCGCTCGGCCTTGAATTCTGCAGACGCGCTGCCACATCCTTATGGTTGCTCCTTCCGGCCTGGCCAGGTTTGTATGTGGCGTCGCAATGCAGAGCAAGGCGTCAACGCTTAAAGCCTAGGTTCATTCCGAAAAAACAAAACGCCGCGGGCATTCGGGCCGCCTAAGGGGAATTGCGGTTTTGGAAGCGGATGCCTCCCGGGGCCCCTAGCCCCGCCCTAGCCCAATCATAATACGCAATCCGGCTTATTAAACATTCACATTTTCGCTCAGAATTCGAGTTCCACTTCCTTCTTTTTCCTGTCTATGCTGATTATGTTGTATCCCTTTAGGGCCGCTTCCACATCATTTATCCCGCCCTTTTTCGCTTTTGCGAGCGCCTCCTCAACCTGCTGGTAATTCGCGTAAATGTAGTCCCCCTTCTCCTTTGCTTCCTTTTCCCTCTGCTTCAGCGTCTCGCGCGTAGAAATCTGTTCCTCCAGCCTGCGCTTCAGCTTTTCCATCTTCTCATTTTTCTTCTTCTCAGGGGCGTTCGCGTAATATTCCTCCATGGCCTCGCTGAGGGAAGGTATTTCCCTTGCCTCAAGATGCGAGTATTTTCTCAATTTCGCAAGCCCGTAATCAGCTGGCTTTCCGTCTTCCAGGAACAGGTATGGTTTCGCGCCCTCCAGTATCTCATTATGCTTTTTTTCCAGGCATTCCACCTCTGCTTTTGAGAGCGAGTTTCCAGGTTTCCTCTCTTCGATGGAGCACCGTTCGAGCATGTCCTTCGCGTAATCCTTGCCGAGCGGGAGCCTGAGCAGGCACACTATGGCGTATTTTTCGGACAGGGCTTCCTGGACATTGCTGCAAAATGAGCTCGGCGGAGGTTTGTACTGCCTTCCGCGCCCTATCTCGCGGTCTTTCCATTTTTCCTCCCTGAGCGCGAGCGCTATCTTTCCTTCCGTGTCCGCAACCACGATGTTCCCCTTTGCGAACAGCTCGAAATAAACGATGCTTTTGTCGAATTCAAAAACGATTATTCGGTCGTTCCCGAACTGGCGCACTTTCAGGAGCCGCTGGTTGTCCAAAATCCTGGAAGCGTTCTGCACAAAGCCGTTCTGCTCCCCGGCCTTGGGAATGTACTTTGCGAGCGAGAGCCGGTCCGGAACCTGCGCAATAACCTGCAAATCCCCGATTTTGAGCCTGAACGCGCTCTCACCTATGAGGTACATCTTGGAGAAGTGCTTTCCCTCAAGCTGGGCAAGCTCCTTTGCCATGTACGCGCATTCCAAGT
>JAQTMJ010000062.1 GCA_028714395.1 Candidatus Iainarchaeum sp.
CTACACCGTTGCGGTGTTCCCGCTCATGAAAAAGGACGGGCTTGCGGAAAAGGCCCAGCAAGTCGCTGCAATGCTCAGGGGAAGCACGACCGTGTTCTATTCGGAAAGCGGGAGCATAGGAAGGAGGTACGCAAAGGCTGACGAGATAGGGACTCCCTACGCCGTGACCATAGACTACGAAACGCTGGAAAAGGATACCGTTACCATAAGATACAGGAACGACGGGAAGCAGGAGCGCGTGCCCATGGGCGGGCTTGCGGCAAGGATAGCCGCGGACACAGCGAACGCAAGGGTTAAATTGTAAACTGCTTTTTTATCAGCATGCAGGCCAAGAACATGGCCGCGAAAGCAATCGGGCTGGCTTTTCTCGCGGTTTTCTTCATCGCATCCCTAGGCTCCTTATTTCTGCTCACGCTGCCCGGGGACGTGAACAGCCTGGAGTCCCAGGTGAACCGGGAATGGACGGACAGGCTCGCGGGGCTTGTGGATTTGGCGTTTCCGCAGCTCAAGGATGTCACGCTTGATGAAGTGAAGTTCGGATGCATGCTCAGGAGCGGGCTTGGAGCTGCTGGAATCCAGAATCCGGTGGCGGATTTGCCGCTCAGCAGCGAAGATCTGGATTTCATATGCAGCAAAGCTGGCAAAGTGACCAGCATGGACGAGCTTAAGTATGATTATATCTCCCTGAAGTTCGGGACCGTGAGCGCCGAGGCATTCTCCAAAATAAGGAAAGATATTGTGGAACCATATACTAACAGCTATTTACCTGTTTTCATTTTCGCTTCGGTGATTTGCCTTGGGCTTTCATGCATTTGCGTCTTCCTGGGCGAAGGGAACGCAGGGCGCGCAGTCCGTACTCTGCTTCTCGGCTCCGCCCTGTGCGGCCTTGGGCTGGTTGCGCTGCTTGCAGCCTGCTGGCTGGCTGCACCTTCTTTCGTTGAAGGAAACGTGAGGCAGAACCCGGATTTAATAGCAGGGCTTGCCCTGATTCCCAAGGAATACACGCAATTTGCCGAAATAGCGGTTTCGGAAGTGATAGCTGCGATAAGCCAATGGGCCCAGGGGATAATAGTGCGGTTCATCCTGGTTTACATTTCCATTGCCTCGCTCTGCGGGGTAGGCTGGGCGGGTTTGAGCGCGCTGGCCCGGTTCAGGGAGGAAGAAATTGAAGGGAAGCCGCAGAAAGGAGAATGACTCACGAGAGCTTCTTGATTTGCGAATTGAGCTTTTTCGCCTCCTCCAAAGCAGCTTTTTCAGGAACGGATTTGCCCTTTTCCCATGCGAATGCGATTGAGGAAGATGCGTTTATCCTATGAATGTAAGTCTTAGCTTTTATTGCGCTCATCACGGTTTCCAGATCGCCGCCCTGGGCGCCTATTCCCGGAATGAGGAACGGGATTTGCCCTTTGGTTATTGATGAGATTTTTTTTATTGAATCGCTCGTTGCTCCCACAACCAGGCCTGTTTTCCATTCCAGCGCTTTCTTGGCTACCAGCTCATAAAGCTGCGGGTCGCCCTTCTCCTGGAAATCCGCTGCCCCTGGATTGCTCGTCCTGCAGAGCATGTAAATTGTTTTGCCTTCCCTGAGGAACGGCTTCACTGAATCCGAGCCCATGTACGGGGAAACCGTGAGCGCGTCGGCGTTCCAGAAATCAAAGGCCTCCTTTGCGTATGCTTCCGAGCTTTTGCCTATGTCCCCGCGCTTGGCGTCAAGTATCACTTCCACTTTGCCCTTGTAGCGTTCTATTATTGATTTGAGCCCATGGAGCCCCTCGAATCCGTATTGGGCGAAATAGGCGTAGTTGGGCTTTATGGAAACGATCTGGTTTTCTGCAATAAGCAGGTCAATCATGGGAAAGTAATAGTTTTCTATTTTCTCCTTTGCGCCCCTGCCTTCAGCTTTCATTTTCTCCAGGACCGGGTCGATTCCAAAGCAGAGCACACCCTTCTCTCTCCCGTTCCGTTCAAGCGTCTCAAACATATCTGGCACCGTATTGCTTCTGGTATTCCTTGAAGGCGGCGAAAATTTCGTCGTTCACGTGCACTTTCCCGTTTATCTCGCGGTTGTGCAGGTATTTGAAAATAGAGGATGCTTTCTCTATCGCATGGACCTTTACCCCGGTAAGCTCCTCGAATTCCTTTATGGCGTTCTTCTCTTTCCCCTTCTCCTCGCGATCCACTCCAATGAATATTCCCTTCAGCTGGACGTTCGCTGCCGCCTTTAGTTTTGCAATCGCCTCTTCCTTCGTGCCTCCTGTGGTCATAACATCGTCCACCATTACCAGGCGCTGGCCTTCGCGCGGCCCGTCCCCGACAAAAGCGCTCTTGTCCCCGTGCTCCTTCACTTCTTTCCGGTCGAACAGCCAGCTCCTTTCCAGCTTCAGCTTCCTGTACAGGCCGATGCTAACGGAAACCGCAAGAGGGATTCCCTTGTACGCGGGGCCGTAAACCGTGTCAAAATCATCGCCCAAGATTTTGCTTATCTTCTGCGCGAAAAAGACGCCGAGCTCGTAGCTGCTTTTTCCGCTGTTGATCATGCCCATGTTGATGAAGTAGGGGGTTTTCCTCCCGCTCTTGGTCGTGAAATCCCCGAAGCGGAGAACCTCGTTTCTCACCAGGAATTCTATGAATTTTTTGTTCATTTTTTCACCACTGGAATTGCCAGAAGGATTATCGTTGCCTTCTTTTATTAGAGTTCTCTTTGCCGGACTTCTCGCGTCTGCTGCCAACTGCAGATTCGATGGAATGCTGGACTCCAGGCCTGAGCATGCAATCAACTATTCTTGTGGGATTCAATTCGTCCAGTCCGAGAGATCTGCAGACCATCGCTTCTATTTTCTTTCCATCATCAGCCATTTCCACAAAATTCAGCCAGGCCTGGATGCACGCCTCTTTTTTTATCTGCGCCCATTCCCTATCTTCATTATCAAAAATGCGCAGGGAAAAAAGATAGTCCAGGTGGTTATCAACCGTCATAGGGGCGGAACCAGGATGAAGCTTCATTTCCATTCCTGAAAGCAGCCTTTCGGGTTCCATCGCGTAGCCGAGTCCCAGAAACCGCAGCACCTGGTTGCGCGGCTTCGCGAATTCCGGTTCCTGGAGCGATTCTTCAATGAGTGCCAGGCGCTCCGAACGCGGGAAAATGCTGAGCGACTGCAGGTAAATCAGGTGCTGCTTGGATTCAACATCAAGCTGCTTGCTTTCTGGCATCTCACCACGCACCTCGTTTAATTCCGACTATTGCTTCGTCCTGAGCCGGGCCCCTTCGCGCACCGCCTTCACCATATCTTTAACTTTCTGCACGCTCGCGCTTTCCTCGAACGCGGTGCCCACCTGGATTATGTCCGCGCCGGACTTGAGCACGTTTTTCGCCTGCTCGGGGGTTTTTATCCCTCCCGCAACTACGTACGGAACTTCAAGCACTGAAGAAACAGATTTCACCATCTCAAGGGGAATGTGGCCCGAAGCCGGATTGCTCCCTGCGTCGGTGATTATGAACCTGAACCCCATGTACTGCGCCCCAAGAGCCATTGCTGCGGCGATTTTCGGCTTGTCGCGCGGGATGAGGTTCGCTTCCCCGACCCAGCCCACTGTGCCGCCTGGCTCCACAACAATGTAGCCAACTGGAATAGGCTCTATCTTATATTGCTTCACCGTAGGAGCTGCGAGCATCTGCGCGCGGGTAATCCAATAGGTGTTTTTGGAATTGAGCATGGACATGAAATAGAGCGCGTCCGCGTATTTCGTCACGGTGCCTATATTTCCCGGGAAAAGCACGACCGGAACATTCACGTTTTCCTTTATCCTTTTCGTAACCGTATCAAGCAGTTCGCCCTGCACCCCGGTGCTTCCGCCCACGAGTATCACGTCTGCGCCTCCTTCATTCGCGTTCTTCGCGGATTTCACAGCAGAATCCAAATCCTTGTAATCCAGCGGGTCTATTACCGCGAAGAGCAGCCCTTTCTTCTTTTCAAGCTCTTCGCAGATGTATTTCTCCACTTTTCCCATGAGCAAACATTCCATTTTCCCACCTCGCCTGATAAGACGTTCGAGATAAGTCATTAAAATCGTTGTGTTTTCGGTTTCTGCCCTTTTTGCATTGAAACTCATGCCATGGATTTTACTATTTCCTCTATGCCTTCTTCTAGTTTCCTTGGCCTGAAGCCCAGTTCCGTTCTTGCCTTCGAGCAGTCAAAGCTCCGGCCTTTCGCGAGGATGTTTATGTGCTCGGTCGTGATAAGGGGTTTTTTGCCCAGAATGGAGGCGCGCATTTCCTCCAGCCTCGCAAGGAAAAGGGCGAGCGCAAGCGGAATTTTACTCTTTGGGGGTGGAACGTTCAGGATTCTTGCCGCAATAGAGTATATCTCTTCCTGGGGAATGCTTTTCCCTGCGAGCACGTAAACTCCGGGGCTGGCCTGCACTGCATTCGCTACCGCAGTTGCCACATCCGAAACGTGCACGAAGGAAACCGGATTTGCTCCATTTCCGATTATGGGCATGCGCCCTTTTCTTATCATTTTGAGTATGCGCGCGTAATCAGGGTATTGCGGCCCGTACATTGCCCCGATTCTCAGGGAAATTGAGTTCCTGCGCTGCATGACCAGTTTTTCGGCTTCATATTTGCTTCGCGCGTACGGGGTATCTGGATCAGGAGGCGTGCTTTCGTCAACAATCCTGGGAGGATTCTTTCCATAGATGGAAATCGAGGAAGCATAAATCACTTTTGTTTTCTGGGGAAGCGCTGCAAGGATTTTTTTTGTGAGCAGCACGTTGCTCCCGTAAAGCTCTTTTCTGCTCTGGAAATTCATGGACCCCGCGAGATGGATGAGCACGTCGCAGTCCGAGAGCGCGGATTTCAGGCTCTCAGGATTTTCGAAATCCACTACCAGCTCTTTCGGGAATTGCACGCCGCTGGATTTCCTAGCAAGCGCTGTGGCTTCAGGCAGCAACAGCAGCACTTCCTGCCCGAGCTTCCCGCTTGCGCCGGTTATCATGATGCGCATGAATTCATAAAGTCGGGAAAGATTAAAAAGGATTAAAAATAGAGTTATATATAGAATATTAATGTGTTGTGATTTTGGGTGGTAGCATGCAGAAAATCACTTTCGTTGTGCAGCTTCATGGTGCGCATTCCCCTATGCCTGACGATAAGCAACGGCAGATTAGGTATGCAGAAGGAGCCAAAGAATTCAGAGGGCTAATGGGAATGGCGGATAGATTGCCTGACAGATTTAAAAAAATAAGGAAGAACACGAGTGCGCAGTATGCAAACTACTGCAATAAAATGGCAACACTCTGCGAAACTGGAGGAACCAAAGGCTTGATTCCTAGTGAAAGAGAGCATATGCTCATGCTAATGGATGAAGGAAAGGCGATGAACACGCTTGCCAAGAGAGCGCTAATTTTGGATCGCATTTCCCAATGGACGATGGGGGT
>JAQTMJ010000063.1 GCA_028714395.1 Candidatus Iainarchaeum sp.
GAGGGAACCCGCTATCGCCGAGTTCGATTGGACTATCACCCCTACACCCGCGTCACCCGAGCAGAATATACTAGCATCGGTTGCAGGCCTCCACCAGCTGTCAAGCTGGCTTCGCCTTGCGCGGAAGTAGATCACATCGGCTTCGGGTCTGACAGGAGTGACTGAACCCATTTTCATAGGTCGCACCTCATTTCTTGCGTGCTCTTGCTTTCGCTTCAACTTTCGTTTCGCCACGCCCGCCAACTCCCTGGCTCTTGCTTCGAGAAGAACGCTAGAACGCTGGTTAAGGCGCTTCGCCCACTTCGTTTCCTGGTGGACTTCTGCGCCCCTAAAACCCTTTTGCGCCCCAGCTTGGTGTCACTGCGTAATTTCAGGTCTTTTAACCCCCCTGTTCGGGGAACTTTTCAACTTTCGCTCGCGATACTAATACGCTATCGGTCTGGAAAAACATATTTAGACTTGCCGGTTGATACCGGCGTGTTCACATCCCCTATCCGGGGGATGCTACTCTTCCTGCTTCACTCCTCTTCCCTTCGCGTACGGGGCTGTCACCCGCTATGGCAGAGCGTTCCATCTCACTTCTGCTCAGGTCAAGGATATTCCGCGCCACATCTTCCCTGTTTTGCAGGGTATTCAGCTTGGTCTTCCCGGCGTTCAATCACCTTTACTGGCCGGATGCCTGTTGGTCTCTTTTCTTTCCCCTACTAAGATGCTTCATTTCGGGGACTTGTTACGCGCCTCTATTCGAGGCGCGCGCAGCCATATTTCCGGATCGACGCTTGCGTGCAGCTTCCCGGAACTTTTCGCAGCTTACCGCGTGGCCTTGCTTTTTCCAGCCTAGTCATCCACTACGCAGTTGTAGCAACATTCTTCAATTAACTTCCATTAACAATACTAAGCCTGTCTTTCGACAGGTTGTATCGAATTGTTTGCCTCACTTCGCACTCATGTAACCCTTCAGGGTGGAATAAATTCCGTCTTGAAGTGTTTAGTCCCAAACCCTCTTGCGAGGGCAGTGAGAATAAAAACGAGGGCCACATCCTCCTCCAGTACAGAGGAGTACATCCGCACTCAGTGAAGAGTGCTTCTAACTTCGGTTTATTTTTCAGAAATAAACTTCATTAGTAGGAGTAGTTTGCAACCAACTGTTTAAAAAGGTTCCTGGAAAGCATGAGGTGTTTTCTGAGTTGGAAATTGTGTTTATTTTCTTTAGTATTTACTAACCGAAATGAATTTAAATTTATTTTTCGTATGGAATACCAAGAATTATAAATAACTTCAGCATGAGCTAATCATGGCAACCAAATGGGACTGCCTGTTCGCGCTAGTCGGCCTCAAGGAGGCCAGCCTCGGCCCCATCGCACATGGGGCCGGGACCTCCCCATCAAGCGCGAGGCAGAGACTGCTTACCCTTGTGGATGACGGACTGGTTTACCAGGAGGGAAGCGCATACAAACCAGAATGGGATAATGCGGCAGTCGGAAGGATTTCAAATATAATGAGTTTCTGCAAGGAAAAGGGAATTGATTACAATCTTTTTTTGACGCTGGAGTTCGCGAAAATCGTGCGCATAGGGGCTTCTGCCGAACGGGTTTCGCTCGCTGATTTTCAGGGGATAAGCTACGCGACCGTGCACAAGTACATTGAGTATTTGGTGCGCATGGAACTTGTGCTCGTGGTTTCCAAAAAGCCGCTCCTGCTGAAATTTGCGCACCATGCTGTTTTTGACGAGGTGCTTGAGCTGTTCGGGATGAAGAGGGAAAGAAGAAGGGGCGCGAGGCCTGCGGACGCGCAAATTTACAGGGAAATAGAGTATCTGTTTGAGCATTACGCGAAAACAAGAAAAGACATGAATCTTTCAATGGCGGAAAAAAACAGGAAGGTGGAGTATGCGTGGGCGAGCGCGCAGCTTTCAGGAAGCCAGCTCACTTTTGACGAGGCCAAGGAGCTCGTGCTCAGGGACATCGTGCCCCAGGGAAAAAAGATGGGCGAACTGAGCATGGTGGTGAACTGCCTTATTTCTCTAGAGTACATGCTCAAGTACATAGAGGAGCCGCTTTCCCCTGGGCTTGTTCTGGAATTGCACCGCATATCCTCCTTCGGGCTCGGAAGCGAAAGCTTCAGGAGCGCACAGGGAGCTTCCGAGGGCCAGCTATTTCGCGCTGCCGCGCCCCAGGAAATAGTCCCGAAGCTGGAGCGTCTTTGCCAGGATGCGAACGAATTCCTTTCAGGGAAAAGGAGCGTGCAGGAGATTGTGGAATTCAGCACTTTCGTGCACAGCGAATTCCAGCACATAATGCCTTTTACTGATGGGAATGCACGGGTTGCGCGCTTGCTCTGGAATTATATACTAATCAGGAGCGAATTCCCGCTCATCATTATTCATCCTAATAATAGAGAGGAGTATTTGTCGCTCACCAAGCTCGCGAGGGAAAGGGAGGATGAGAAGCTGAACCTGTTTTTTTCCTCTACGATAATAGACAATATGCGCAGGATTGAGAAGGCCTAAATTTTCTGTGCGGAAATTTCGGTTCACGCAAATGTTTTAGTGAGAAAGCAAAAAAATACGGCGGGAGCAACCCAAGAATGATACTTTGGTTTGACTGGCTTTTTGCATACAGTTCTCAAATCCTCTCAAACATCTCGTAGCAGACCATGGTTTCCGATTCACCGACGTTTTTCTGTTCTCTCAGGTTGCTCACAACGATGTTCTTCAGTTCGTCCATGCTTGCCACCCTTGCCTTGAACAGAATGTCGAATTCGCCGGTGACCATGGCAACCTCGTAAACATTGGGAATTTTGGAAATCTGCTCGACAAGCAGTTTCTGGTCTGCCTGATTTATGGCTTTCAACAGGACAAAAGCGATTATTGGCTTGCCTATCTTTGCATAGTTTAGCCGGATTGTGAAATTTTCAATAACACCTTCTTTCCGCAATTTTGCAATCCTGTTATGCACCGTGGTCATCGGAATTCCCGCCTTCTTTGCAATCTTCTGTTCCGAGAGCTTGGAGTTCTTTTTCAGCTCTTCAATTATGGCAAAATCCTTCTCGTCTAGCTTGTCCGTCATGCCAATCACCAATAATGGAGTATTTACTCCAAAATAATTAAAAAGCTACCTAAAAAATGAGTGAATAAACCTATTTTTTGGAAATAAATTTAAGTATGACTCGCATGCATACAGAAGCAGAGGTGAACACGATGTTGATGAATAATGGAAAACGAGTGGTTGGCCAACAGGTTCAAATAGATCTGAGGAGAGATGGCGCACTTGGGAAACTCGACGCAATGGCGTTTAGCGAATTCCGCACTCTAGGCGAATGGAAAAAATTAGAGCTATTAACCGACGCCTACGAACAGAAAAGAAGATACTTGAAGGAAAGGTATCACTATGAACGTACAGAGTTTGACCTTGAAACGCGGAGCGCCATGGAAAAAATGCGGAGGACCAGGAAGGAATGGAAACGAATACGCCCCACTTTCGAAAAAAAACTCAAACGATATGAGGAAAAAATTGAAAATCTCGTTAAACAGAAGGAGGAACTACCAAAAGAAGAAAGAAGAAAAGAGAGAGTCGATCGTTATCTTGAAGGACCACATGAAAACTATCATCTCATTCACCTAAACTATCATCTCATTCACCTTCAATGGGGACGCCCACCGCTACCGTTTGATGTTTTCATAGATGATTTTAGAGAGGGAGATATACAAAAACTCAAAAGAACACTCGACACCGTACTCAATGCTTATTATCATGAGAACTTCCCCCGCCGCTACCCCACCATCAACACGCTTCTAGATACCCCTCCAATCCCCACTATTGCCAGGGAGATCCTTCAAATTATTGGTGAGATTGGCAACGAGGAAGATCTATTTGATCTGAAAAAATATCGCCCCCCCGAACCATACGAAAGGACGTATGAAGGTGTGAAAGCTGAGAGGATATATTACGCAGCGGGAGGATACATCAAGGCAGCAATAAAACAGATAGAAGCACGACTGGGAAAAAAGCATGAAGCCGAAAAACCTGTTGAAGAAGAAAAGAAACCCCAGCGAGATCCTGGATGTCTGCCTGGACCGGAGCATTAGCGAAGAATGGGATGGAAAAATCTTCCAGATGACATGTGAGGCAAGGGGTGATTAGATACAAACGCAGGCAACCAAAAGGAGGAGTATCTTTCGCTCACTAAGCTCGCAAGGGAAAGGGAGGATGAGAAGCTGAACCTATTTTTCTCCTCTACGATAATAGACAATATGCGCAGGATTGGCGCGAAAAGCTCTGAATTAAAATACTGATGCTGGAAAAATATTCATGGCAGCTAAAGAAGTGAAAAACGGGATTTATTGGGTCGGAGCGAACCACCCTGAAAGGAAATTTTTTGACGAGCTGTTTCCGCTTCCAGAAGGCACGAGCTACAATTCCTATCTTGTAAGGGGAACTGGAAAAACTGCGCTCATTGATACCGTGGACCCAGTCAAGGCGGAAGAACTTGTGGCGAATTTGCGCGAATTGAATATAGAAAAACTGGATTACGTGGTTTCAAATCATGCCGAGCAGGACCACTCGGGCTCAATCCCGAAAATCCTCGAACTTTATCCCGAAGCGAAAGTGGTTACGAACGCGAAGTGCAAGCCCATGCTCATGGATTTGCTGGATTTGAAGGACGAGAACTTTCTGGTCGTTGGGGAGAATGATGCGCTGGATTTGGGCGGGAAAACGCTGAGGTTCATCCTGGCTCCCTGGGTGCACTGGCCGGAAACCATGTTCACTTACGTTCCTGAGGAAAAAATACTGTTCACCTGCGATTTCCTGGGTTCGCATGAAAGCTTCGGCGATAGCTATGATGAGGATGATGGAAAGCGCTATTTTGCGGAGATAATGTTGCCCTACCGTGCATTTTTCAGGAACCATCTTGAGAAAGTGGCTGCGATGGATTTGGAAATGATTGCGCCGAGCCACGGGCCCCTCATAAGGGAGCCGGCTAAAATTATAGGATTGCACAGGGAATGGGCCTCGGAAAAAGTGAAGAACAAAACGCTCATAGTTTACGTGAGCATGCACGGGAGCACCGAGAAAATGGTCCGGCATTTGGAAAGTTCGCTTGCGAAAAAAGGGGTTGAAGCAAAAACTTTTGATGTCGCGAAAACCGGCTTTGAAGGCGTGAGCCCGGAATTGCTGGATTCCGCGACCGTGGTTTTCGCAAGCCCGGTCGTGCTGAACGAGGCTCATCCGGCCCTGCTCTTTGCTGTGCACGCGATAAACATACTGAAGCCCAAGACGAAGTTCTACTCAATTATTGGCTCTTTCGGATGGGCCGCGACGCATGCTGAGCAGATTAAGGGCGCGCTGG
>JAQTMJ010000064.1 GCA_028714395.1 Candidatus Iainarchaeum sp.
CTCCAAGCGCAAAAATCAGTTTCCCTAATCTAGGGCCCTTTTCCTTCCCAATCAGCGTGAGATAAATCTGCTTGAAGAATTCAGCAGGAACGATTCCTCTTTCCTTCGCGAAATTGAAAACCGCATTGTGTATGGCAAGCGCGTCCGCGTCGTCTGGCAACGCAGCCATCAGCTCCTTCACGTTGCCCTCTGCCTTCTTGGGCTGGTATTTGAAATTGTACTCATCAGGGACGTAGTCCTTTGTAATCCACTCCTCCACGTAAGTTTTTAGGTATTCCATCCCTTTCGCGTCCCCGAGCATTTCCCCGGTTTTTGCCCAGTCCAGGTATATGGAATGGTACATGAGCACATCCTTGAATAAAACGTTCCAGTGCCTTTTTCCAGAAAGTATATATGCGAATGCTCTTTTCCGCCCGGCCCTGTCTAGGTTCTCCAGCCCTTTTTCCGCGAACTCCTGGCTTTGCTCGTACTCCTCCATCATCCTGAGCAGACTGTCCTTGCCAGGGCTTATGTCCTTGTTCTCGCCCAAATCCGGCCTCGTGAGCACGAAAGTGATAACTTCGGGCGGAAGCAGGCCCATCAAATCCGAAACGCCCATTCCTATTCCCTTGCTCTTTGAGTATTTTTTCCCCTGAAAGAGTATGAACCCGTATTTGTATCCTATGGGCGGCTCCTTCTTGAACATCTCCCTGAAAACAGTCTCCAAAGTGTCCCTGCTCCCCCCTTTCGTGAAGTGGTCCATGCCTGCGCCTTCGCAGCTTGTGCCGAAAAGGTCCTGCCACATTGGCCAGTGCAATCTCCAGGTGATTTTGTAATGGTGGTTTCCTATCGCATCCTTGCCTATGAAGCCGCATCCCTTCGTGTACTTCACGTCCCTGTCGCACGCGTACTCGTAATTCTCAGTGTCATGCGAAAGCACCCGCGTGGTCGCTATTTTGCCGCATTTTCCGCATATGGGCATTATGGGGCTCCAGTCCTTTTTCTCCTCTTTCCCGCTGGTTCGTTCCACTATCTCCTTTGCCTGCTTCTCGTTCTCCAAAAAGAGTTTCGCGTATTTATCAGGCTTTCCAGATGCGTAAAGCTCGTTCATACGCACTATTTGCGCCTCTATCTCGAACCTGCCCATTATTTCAATCACTTCATCAAGGAAATGGTCCCCGAAACTCCTGCTCTTTCCAGTCGGATCGGGCACATGGGCCAGCGGCTTTCCCAAGTGGGGCGTAAGCTCCTTTTCGTACTGCTTCATGGAAAGCGGTATGGAATCGAACGCGTCCATTATGTCTGCCATGAAATAGAACTTGGTTTCGTGCCTGTTCTTCACCAGCATGTCCCGTATCTTGGAGGGGTAGAGGAATTCGCACAAAGTTCCCAGGTGGGCAGGACCTGAAGTGGTTATGCCAGAGCTGATTACGAATGGGGGCTTCTTGCTCTCCGCAACCTCGAAAGCCAGCCTTTCCGCCCAATGCATGTTGTTCATGTCCATAGACAAATCACTCTAATTAGTGCGTCGTTCATCATTTGCCGGCAATCTTTTTAAATGCTTGACGCGATAGCCAGTGGGTGGAAATATGAACAAACTTATCATTCTGGCGCTCGTGGCGATTGTTCTAGTTGGATGCACGCAGGTGCCCAAGATGCCCAATGTCACCCTTCCGGGCACCCATGCGAACGTATCGGCGAACACCACTCCAGGGATAGTGCCTCCTGTCAATCAAGACCAGCAGGGAACGCAAGGGCAGAACGCTTCTGAAGGCCAGAACGCAACCCAGAATGCGACGCAGCAAAGCGCCTTCAACCATTACGACCTTTCCATAAAGGACGTTTCCTTCAATACATCCGCGCCCGTGGTGTCATTCTTCACCACCATGACTGTGACGGTAGGCTATGAAGGGAAGCTGAAGCCGGCCAAGTACCAGGTCACATATTATGATAATAACGAACTGGTGCAGTCCAAGACCATTGGTCCAACCCCGGCTCCGACGGAGGAGGAAACTGCGAGTTTCTACTGGCTTCCCACATCCGACGGGACCCACACCTTGAAAGTGGTGGTGGAATCGCTGGATGGCGCAACTCCGGAGGACGGGCCTGCTTCGAACAACCAGATGGAGAAGCAGGTGACCGTGCTGCCCATAGGGGTGTTTGACGGGACTGTGGGGAAGGAAGTGACCGCGCGCTTCTATCGCGCCCAGCAGTTCACGGTGCAAAACAAAATCGGCATAGGCACGCTTTTCCTTTACCTGAAATCAGACAGGACGCCCAAGGACGTGCAGATGGTTGTTGAAATTCGCAAGGACAGCGTGGACACACCCGGAGCTGTGGTAAAGACCAAGTATCTTTCGGCGAAGAACATAAACACCCTGCAGTGGTTCCCAGTATCCTACGGGACCAACGGCCTTTACCTGGAGCAGGGCAAATACTGGGTGGTGCTTTATCTTGCCGAAGACAGCCCGGACAATCCGCAGTGGATGTACACAACCGATACTTATCCGGGGAAGTCTGCAGTGCTGGACAAGACCCAAAGCTACGGGAACATCTGGAGCATTGATTCCGGGGCGTTTGCGTTCAAGATTTCAACATCGCCCTAGTTCCTTGCAAAGGTTTCGGCATTTGCAGGAATGCAGAAACTATTCATCACATTTATTCTTTTTCTCCCATGCATATGTTTAAAAACATTCGAACCCATATTTTACCTTATTCATGTTCATGGTGGTTCTATGGCAAGCCAATCCGACGGGGAAGAGAAAAGGAGCATAATAGACACCATAAAAGAGGACCGCTACGTCCTGATAATGGCAATTGCGGTGCTGATTTTCATAGCAAGCTCATCCCTGGCCCTGATGAATTCCACTAGGGCCCAATTCATAAATCCGGTTCCGTTTTTTTCAGCCCAGGTTAACGGCAATACTGTTGAGCTTTCCTGGGGCGCCTCCAGCACCCCATCAGTTTCAGGCTACGACGTATACAGGAGTACCGCACCCGGCGTGCTCGGGACAAAGCTGAACAGCGCGCCGCTTCAGGAGCTCACATACAATGATACGGCCAGCCCAGGCACCTATTACTACACCGTCCGGGCGCTCAGCGCCACTGGCGAAGACTCCAATGCGGACCAGCTCACGGTCATCGTTGCCGACAAGGTGCCAACCGGTTTGACAATCGCGATAAATAATGGCGCGAATTACACTTCAACCCAGTCCGTGGCCCTTTCGCTTTCGGCGTCCGGGGCAACCTACTGCAGGTACAAGAACGACGAGGACCTGGACTGGTCTCCGTGGGAGCAGTACGCAACCGAAAAGAGCTGGACGCTGAGCAGCGGCCCTGACGGCGAGAGGATTGTCGCCTACCAGTGCGAGAACACAGGGGAAAGCGGGATAGCGATAGCAAAAATAACCCTGGACACAACGCCGCCTTCGCTGGACTACCTGCTCTCCACTTCAAACGGGCAAGTTCAGGTCAGCGTATTTGCCGAGGACCTCCTGAGCACTTCTATAACATGCAATGTTTCGACCGAAGCGTCGCAGGAAAGTTTTTCCATGCAGCTTTCGGCAGACCACACAGGCACCCATATCTATACCAAAGCCCTGCCAAAGGGCGAGCACTCGCTCTCAATGAGCTGCTCGGATGACGCAGGCAACATAAAGGACGTGCCGGCGCAGAAAATCAACGTGCAGTGAGTGCTGCCATGGCAAAGTCCGAGATGCTCCTGATATTCCTGGCCTCGGCCGGGCTTTTTCTGGCCCTGCTTGTCTTTTCATTCCTAAGCTTCACATCCGGATTCAGGCCCACCCTCATAAGCGAAGCGCCCCTGAACAAGAGCGCAGAATTTTCACCCATGCCCGGGGACGGCCTTGCCTATTCCTATGCTTCCCCTGATTTCAATGGGACTGTGGTGTTCCTTTTCGGGCGCAAAATACTCCCATCCACGAACCTTTCGCAGCGCATCTATGCGAACTGCACGCTGGCCGTGATAGAGGGACTTAATTCATCAACCTGCATAAACCCTGATGGAACTGACGGAAACGGGAATGCCGGCCTTGCCGGTGGGTTCTTCTTTTTCTCCCCATGGATGCTGGCCGCGTCCGAGAATCTTAGCTGGAACGGCAGCGTGCTCAACAGCATCGACCGCAGCGAACTGGATTTTCTTTCGGTTGCTTTCGACAAAAGAGAAGTTTACAAAGGGCGCGCAGCGCTGGTGTTCAACCTCACTGTCCGTGACCTGTTCAAGGAAACCAGAAAAAGGGTGTGGGTGGATTCCAGCGAGCGGATAGTCCTTAAAGAAGAAAGTGAAAACGAGTCAATGGAGCTCATTCAGGGCTATTTTCCCTTACAACCACAAGCGGAATGATTCCTTCCTCTAGCTCGGTTTCTGCGAGCTTTATGTAATCGGATTCGCCTTCGGCTGTAGCCACAAGCGGAGGGGCGCCGAAATAGAGCTGAAGGGCCCTTGCGCCTATAATCCTAGCTCTCTCGTATTTTGTGAGGTCCATAAGAATCACTTTTATCTGCGGAACTACCATTAGCTCCTCCGAGCTTTTTATACCTTTCGCCGCCTCATTTTTTGTCCTGTTCCTGCGGGCGGGCTGTTTGCCCCATGCCGGCTTCGTCAGGTTCGGTCCGGCCGCGGGCGTGCTCCATCCTTTTCAATATCTCGTCTATGAGCGTTTTGTAGTCGCTGATGCCGGGCAGCACGCCCTGGTCCATTTCAGCAGCCTCTATCTTCAGGGTGGCAAGGCCCAGCAGCTTTTCAGGGAGCGTGCGCAGAACATGGACGTCCTGCACCTTCTCAAGTGCTATGCTCGTCCTTTCCTTCCCAAATATGCCCCTGCTAATCACTATTTCCTCATCGGTCATGTAATAGACGTAGTTCCTGTACTTGAGTTCCACCCACACTGCATAGAGGGCCAGCAGCAAAAGTAATATGATGAAAAAGGGAATCGCATAAAGCCCGGGCGCGAACCCGAGCAAGCCGTCAGGGAAAAGCGCTGGGCCCAGCAGGAAAGAGAGAAGAAACCACACTATGAGAGCGAGAAGCGCCACCCCCCAGCCCCATATCACGCGCACCTTGGGATCCAGGCGCCTAATCGCGCTTTCATCGAGCGGATCTGCCATAATTCAAATTCGCTTCGGTTCTTTATAAACCCTGTCAATTACCCGCTGCCCAATTTTCAGAGATTTGAAATTCTAAAGTGCAAGTGAGCGTAGCGAACGACTATTGGAGAGGGGAGTGGATTAACCCTAAAACTGAGGGGAGAGCAGAAAATAACGAGATGATAACTCTCTCCCCTAGGTTTAGGGAAGTGGGGTTATAGAGAGATCGGAAGAGCGTCGG
>JAQTMJ010000065.1 GCA_028714395.1 Candidatus Iainarchaeum sp.
CAAGAATTCAACAATCAAGATAGACACGACCGCTCCGGTGACCACGGCCGTTGGAACCAAAATCAACGGCTCCAGCTACACGTTCGGAACCTGGGCATATGACAACGTGACCGTGAACCTCACGTGCTCGGATGGCAGCGGCTCTGGATGCAACAGGACCAGGTACTGCATCAGCACGGTGAACAACTGCACCCCGAACGTCACCTACAGCGGCCCGGTGCTGATGTCCTCGGAGGGCATCTATTACATTAGGTACCAGTCAATAGACAACGTGAACAACACTGAAGGGACGGAGAACCGGACGGTGATGGTGATGGTGTACAGGGCGCCCATACTCAATTTCACCGCATACCCGGCGCTCTTCACCAGGGACAGGAACAACTATTTCGAGATAAGCTACCTGGCGCTCAACCGCTCGGTGACAAAACTCACCGTTGACAACAAGAACTACACCATGAGCTGCAACGATACGAACTGCTGGGCCACTGTGCGGTCCAGGAGAGGGTTCCACACCTACCATGCATGGATGAGCGACACTGCCGGGCGCAATACGACCACCGCCACGTTCAACTTCACCGTGGACTACACCAGGCCAAGGACCTCCTATACGTCCGCGAGCGTGAGGAACCACGCGAGCGTGGTGGATTCGGCGTTCTTCCAGGTCAGGTACTATGAGACCAACCTGGGCAACGCGACCTTCTACGTGACCGACACAGGAACGCTCACCACGACCGCCTACCTTGCCAATTGCAGCACCGGGGCGCGGGGCCACTGCAACGCAACGGTCTCAAGCCTGACTGACGGCCACAGCTACAGCTATTACGCGGTGGTGTATGATTTGGCCGGCAACATGAGGAGGCTCAGCAGCAGAACCTTCTCGTTCAGCGAGTCCCCATAACCTCCGGGTCCGATGATCCGGAGCGATTTTTTATTTTTTCCATTTCCCCAGCCGCGGCGAAAGCAATATTAAGAGCCCGGAGCCTATCCTCATAGCTCAAGAGGCGAATCCATGCTCGATGCAAACGTTTTCCAGAAGGCCAGGGAAGCCCTTTCGCCCATGAAGAATCCGGTGAAGCTGCTCCTGTTCAGGAGCGCTTCCCACGAATCCGGGGAGATGATGGAGCAGTTGATAAGAGAACTCTCAAATGCAAACCCGCTCCTTTCAATAGGGGTGCTGGACTTCGATTCGCAGAGCCCGGAGGCAGCGCAGTACGGAGTGAAGAACCCATCCACGCTGTGCATAATCGGAAAGGAGAAGCGGAGCATCAGGATGCTCGGCATGCCCTCGGGAATGGAGTTCATGCCCTTTCTCAAGACGATAGTTGACGTGTCAAGGGGCGAAGCCGACCTGGCGCGCGGCCTCCAGGACACCATAATGAGCATAGATTTCGAGGTGAACCTCAAGGTGTTCGTCACTCCTTCGTGCCCGCACTGCCCGGGCGTCGCGAGGCTTGCGCACATCATGGCCCTGCTCAACCCGAAAGTGAGCTCGGAAGTGATAGAATCAATGGAGTTCCCGGGCCTTTCCCAGCACTACAAGGTGGGCGGAGTCCCCAAGATGGTGATAAACGAGGCGAAGGAAGTGGTCGGAGGATACCCTCCGGAAGTCATCCTGAAGCGTATTCTGGACTCAAGGCCATGATTTTTATTCCTTCCCCTGGTATGCAATCCGATACACATGAACTGGAAAGGAATAGGAATAACCGCGGTTGTGATGGCAATGATCGCGGAGGTTGTGCACACAGTCGAGTCCATCCTCACGATGGGCTTCTACACCGACCCTGCGTATTTCCAGCTATGGAGCAAGCTGATGATGCCCGCTGCCGGGCCGCCCCCGCTTTCGTTCTTCATATACTCCATAGTGTTCGCGCTCATAGGCTGGTTCTTCTTCGCCTATGCGTACGCGGTGCTCGGCGGCGCGCTCAAGGCAAAGGGATGCATGAAGGGGCTCAAATTCGGCGCATTGGTTTTCCTCGTAGCCGGGCTGAGCTGCACGCTCATGCTCTACCTCCTGATAAACCTGCCCATGGCGCTGCTGGCTTCCTGGACGGTGAGCAGCCTGCTGCTCTATCTCATAGGGGGCGTGGTCGCGGAGCGTTTTATCCGCTAGCGAGGTGTAATCTTTATATACTCCCTTCGCCTAGCTTTTACCATGGCTTCTGATTTCGAATCCACGGCAGAGATAAAAGTGCCCACCGACCCGCTGGAGCGGGTGATAGGCCAGGAGGAGGCCATAAAGATAGCGAAGATAGTTGCAGCGCAGAAAAGGCACCTTCTTCTCGTGGGGGCGCCAGGAACAGGGAAGAGCATGCTCGGCCAGGCCATCGCGAGCCTTCTTCCCAAGCCGAAATTCGAGATTTCTGTTTTGCATAATCCCGAACGCCCGGAGCGCCCCATACTCGAAGTGCGCACCGGGCAGCAGATAGAGGACGAGAAGAAGGAGAGCAGGGAATACGGCCAGGTGCTCCTGCCCTCGCAGGTTCCGGTTTTCGTTTCCGAGAAACTGGGCTTCAGGTGCAGGCGCTGCGGCAACCTCAGCTCCTCTACGATGCCCGTGTGCTCGTTCTGCGGCTCGGAAAAGATACTGCGCAACCCCTTCCAGGACCTGATTCCCGGACTCGAACGGGAAAAAAGCGACGGGCGCGTGTACGCGAGCAGGGTGAAGCCGGACGGGAAGGAGGAGAACCTGGTCTACGAAAAAACCCTTGATGACAAGGTGCGGGTGCTCAACCAGGAGGACTTCAAGAGGATGCGGGATGCGCAGAAGAAGCAGCGCAAAATACTGGTTCCGCTCAACAGGCCCACGTTCGTGCAGGCCAGCGGCGCGAGCGAGACCGAATTTCTCGGGGACGTGAAGCACGACCCCTATGGCTACACGGGCAATCCGGGGGAACCCCAGATGGGGCCCAGGAGCATGGCTCCCTACATGGGCGTTGTTCCCGGGGCGATGCACGAGGCCCACGAAGGGGTGCTTTTCATAGACGAGCTTTCCACTTTGGGGAACATACAGCGCTACCTGCTCACCGCGATGCAGGAGCGCGCATTCACGATAGTCGGAAGGAACCCCACGAGCACTGGCGCGGTGGTGAAGGTTGATAATGTGCCCTGCGACTTCATACTAGTGGGCGCGGTGAACATAAACGAGCTCAATTCGCTCATGCCCGCGCTGCGCTCGCGCATAAGGGGCGACGGGTACGAAATCCTGATGCAGTCCTACATGGAGGACAATCCAAAAAACAGGGAACGGATTTCGCAGTTCATAGCCCAGGAGATAGTGAAGGACGGAAAGATACCCCATGCGGACAGGAGCGCGGTTGACGAGCTTCTGAAGGAGGCCAAGCGCTGGGCGAAAGAGATAGACAGTTCCTCCGGGCTCACGCTCAGGCTCAGGGGGCTCAGCGGAGTGATAAAGCTCGCGGGCGATTTCGCTGTCGCTGACAAGTCCCAGTTCATATCCCGCTCCCACGTAAAAGAAGCGCTCAAATACTCCAAAACCGTTGAGGAGCAGATACAGGAAGCATATCCGAACTGGTGGAAGGCAGGGCTTGCGGATTACGCGGTGAAAGGCGAGAAGAAGGGCAGCGATTCGGTCTAGTTCTTTTATGGCTCTGGAAGGCAATTTCCTCTCTATTAAACCCGCCAGTTTCAGTTGTTACGTAAAAGAGACCACAATGACGCTTTTACGGTAGCTCAAAATACATCGGGATACTATCTCGCCCAGTCAAATCTTCGACGTAAGTTACCAACCCCTTTCTCTTATACCAGTCTACGATTTTCTGAGTTGCCTTGGCGTGAGCGATAAGGTGCGAGCAGCCGAATTGTTGCCTTGCAGCTATGGCTATTTTAGCGGCATAGTCTAAGAGAAGACTCGCCGCCCCCTTGCCCTCCTCGTTCCTATCAGTTGCGAGCTTGCCGATTAGAAGGGCAGGAAATTGCTGGGGAAACATTTTCGCGTAATCCCCCAGTTTTTTACCCCGTAGTGTGAACTCGCATTTATCAGGTATTTTGAGCGAACCCATGGCCAGAGTCATATAAGAAATTGGTTTATTGGCTGCCTTTGTAAAAAGAACATAGGTGACGCCCAAATGAAGCTTTTGATAGGCCAAGGCGTCCTTTTTCAGATACTCATTGAGCTCTTCATCATCACAGGAAAAGTTAGCGATTGAAGCGGCGTGCTCCTCTTTCAAAATGGATACGTAAACCTCATCAGATGTGTATTTCGCAGGCAGAGAAACACCTACCTAACCTCAATGTTGAGCTTTTTGGCTCTCGCTATTGTCGCATCCCTGGCCGGGTTAGGCTTCTTATTCACCCAGTCCTCCAGAAACCGCTCTGCCTCGTTCGGGCTTAATTCAATAACATACTCGATCGGTTTTGCCATTCTATTCACCGAAACCTATCTAACACTACGTAATAAATACTTAATAAGTGTTGGGGTTTGTAACTATAGTTACAAATACAAATCATCTCTTAATCCATAAAATCAATACCTTATAAGAAGTCCCCTGTCTGAAGTGAGGGAAAGGGCGCCACGCCTGCGCGCAGCGCCCTTTTCAATATGAACGCCGTCTTAAACGGCGTGAATGAAGAGAAGCCGGGCCTCGTTTAGCCAAGGCCCGGTTCCCAATCTTTTTGAGAGATTTGTGAGGCATGAATGGATGAAGAGGAAGGGAACCGCAAATCGGTCTCGATTTGCGGCCCATTCGCCGTTAGGCGAATTGGGAACGGGAAAATAATCCCGGGAGCGAGGTGGGTAATTAGTGCCCCCGGGGAAATCCACACATATGGGCCAGAACAAAATTGGGTGGGAGGTTTCTGGTCCTCTATGCGTAAGTGGGATGCATGTATCTGGGAGATGCATCGGCCCTGCGGCCAATCGCCCGTTTTCCCCTCGCGCCTTGCGGCGCATTGTCGCCTTGCTGATTAAAGGCAGTTCATCCTGCCTATGCAAGCGAGAAGAAAACCTTTTTCCCTACTCTTCTCCTGACAACGACCCCACAGTCGTGGAGTCTGTTCAGCCTTGCCGAGGCCGCGTTCCTTCCCTTATAGCCGAATTTCTTCTGCACATCCTCGGCAGACTTCGGCCCTTCCTTAAGGAAAGCCCGTATGGCCTCATCAACCTCGGGAAGCATGGGAGCTTCCTTCTTGCCCTCAAGCTTCTCAATTTTCCGTTCGAGCGCCTCCATCTTTTCCAGCAGGGTCTTCAGGATCCTGTTGGTGTTCTCGCGCTCCTCGGTCAGCTTGTAGGCAATCTCGGCGAGTATGAGCGGGTCGTTGAATTTTTCCAAATTCCTTGCGACGTCCCCTCTCA
>JAQTMJ010000066.1 GCA_028714395.1 Candidatus Iainarchaeum sp.
TCTTTTTTATGAATTCATACTCCACTCCGGGATGGAAGTTCTTGAGGTCCAGCCCGGCGGGCTTGACCACTACGTTCTTCACCCCCTGCTTCTCCAGTATTCCTGCGGCAAAGCGGCTCGGGGCTATCACCTTGTCGAAGTTCGAGAAGTACCACGTGAGGTATTTCCACGCGACCGATTCGAAGAATTTCTGCAGGTCCTCGCGGTTGCTGAGATAATGCGTAGCGTCGGAAACCATGGTGTGGAACGAAACTATCGCAGGGACCCCTATCTTCTTCGCCGCCTGGAAGGCCGCGATGCCCGTGGTCGCTACCCCGTGCGAGTGCACTATGTCCGGCTTTATCTCCTTTATCAGGTTGGTGCTTGTTATGAACGGAAAGAGCGCGATGCGGTAGTCCGGGTAGGGCTTGAACGTTGCGGACGTGAAATAATGCACCCTGGGGTCCTTGTTTTCCTCCTTCTGCTTTTTTGTCCCTGGAGCGAAGACGTAAACCTCGTGCCCCATCTCCTCGAAAACGCGCTTGTAGGATGTTATGTAGGTCACCACTCCGTCCGTGTTCGGCAGGTAGGTGTCGCTGAAAAAGGCTATCTTCATTTTCCATCACGGATTGCGTCCATGAAATCAACTTCAGAAACCGAAGACGGTATGGTGTTGGATACGAAAATGCAGTCGCTCAGCTGGCCCAGCCTTTTTAGGGAATCCTTCAGGAAAAACCCGTGAGTGGCTGCAAGCGCGATTTTCCCGGCCCCGTTCTTTCTCAAATTTTCCACTGCCTTCACCATGGTGGAGCCGGTGGATATCATGTCATCTATCACCAGAATGTTCTTTCCGTTCACATCGAAATCTATCTCCATCCTTTCTATGTCGCGGTATACTATGTTGCCCTTGCCGTAATCCCCGCGCACCTTCTTCATGCCCTTTCCCCCGCTCATGTAATTTGCGCCCGCATCAGGGCTTATTACCTCCAAATCCGTGCCCAGCCGCTTCTTCGCATGCGCAATGAGCGCGGAACTGAGGCTGACGTTCCTTATGGGCATTCTGCCATATTCGAATTCGCCTTCTTTCTTGAGGAAATGGCAGTCGAAAGTAGTTATGCGGGAATAGCCCGCGGACTTCAGCAGCTCCATCACCGCTTCAGCGCTTTTCAGCTCACCCTCAAGCCATGTTTTGTCCTGGCGGGAATAGGGAATGTAAGGGGCCACAAGCTCTATGCTTCTGGCTCCCTTGAGCGCCTTCGCGATAAACACGGCCTGAATCAGCGCGGTATTCTGGTGCGGGTATAGGCGGTGGTAAACGAGTACGTCCTTGCCCTCAAAACTTTTTGCGTTGGGAACCCTCACATAGCAGTCCCCGTCGGGGAATTCCTTCATCTCCACACTGGGCTTCATGAGGTCGGAAAAATTCGCAGAAACCACGCTTTCCATACTATCATCTTTAATCCAAACCATTTAAATTTCGACCATTTCCGCGGCTTCATGCTTCCCTTATTTTCAGCGAATACCTGTCCACGAGCCTGTCCAGCCTCCTTCTCGCCTTGTTTCCCATCCTGGCCAGCTCGGAGCGGGAAACATTTACGATAATACCGTCATCGCTTTCCTCCACCGAGAAGCTGCGCAGGTAGTGCTTCAGTATGCTGTTCATCTTCTCGCCCAGGCTGGGTTGGCGGTTCTCCCTTCTCCCGGAGCCGGCGCGCCTTCCCACGTAAGAAGGCCCCTTCACGGGTATTATTACCGTTTCCTCCCCGAACTTGTAAATTTCATACTCGTTGGCCCCGGTTTCGAAATCCTTCACCTCTATTACAGGCCTTGCCAAATCCCGCTCCGTCATCCCATAAGGAACTTTCACCGAAGCCGCAAGCTCGTACACCTTGCTCACGCCCCCGTTCTGTATGAGCACCACGGTGTCTATTATCTGGGGCACTATGCCCATTTCCATCTTGGTTATGAACCTGTGTATCGCGTCTATGGCACGGTTGGCGTGCACCACGCCCACCATCCCCACCCCGGTCATGCGCATGTCCGCGTAAATCATGAAATCCTTGAGCACGCGCACCTCGTCATAAACGGTGTAGTCAGGGCGCACCAGCAGCACAATCTCCTTGGTGTTCTCGAAATCCCCCTCGAGCGGCGCGTACTGCGTAATCTCCTTCTTCACCTGCAGGTCCCTGGGGTTTTCGAGCGTTTTCACTATTTTCCCCTTCTCCTGGTAAAATTCCGCGAGCGCAGCCGCAAACGTGGATTTGCCGCTTCCCGGCGGCCCGCAAATCACTATTCCCTCGGCCTTCTCCTCAAGGCGCGCCTTGAGCTTGTCGCTCATTTCGTATTCTGAAAATTTCATTTTCCTTATGGGCCGCACGATGGTTATCTCGAAACCGTCCGAGAACGGCGGCTTGGTTATCACAATCCTGAAACTGCCCATCTGGATTACCACTGCGCCTCTTTTGTCCGACTCCATGTAATACTCAGTGTTGCGTTCGGTCGCCTCAATGATTTCCTCGCTCATTGCCCGTATCTCGTTCGTGCTGAGCGTTTTTCCCAGGGAAACGAGACGCACCTCGCCGGGCTTCCCGACCTTTGCGACGGGCACGCAGTTCTCCTTGAGATGGATGCTCATTGTTTCCGGAGTGAAATATTTTTTGAACGCCAGCTCTTCTGCCTTTTCCCTTGCATGGAGGTAAACCGTTTCCAGCCCCTCTGCCTGGGCCGCAAGATGCTGCACCTTGTCGCCGGTTATGAGCACTGCGCCAAGCTCGCTGCCCAGCTTCCTTATGAGTGCGTCTATCTCCCCGCCTTCTTTCGCGAACCTCATCTGCTCCGGCCTCGGTCGTTCGCCTTGGAGAGAAAGCTCAACGCCTTTCTGGGCGCACAGTTCGCGCAACCTGTTCATCACTGCGAAACCGGCAAAGCCGGTTTCCTTCCCTTCGTTGGCCTGGTGTTCCAATTCGGCCAGGGATGCGTTCGCTATGTAGAGCGTGCCCGTAATTTCGCCTTTTTCCAGGAGCTCCACTATGCGCCCGTCCACTATTACGCTCGTATCAGCGATGAACCTGTTTTTCATATTTTTGGTTTGGCTTGCAAATTATTTAAACCCCCTGCAGGCAAAAATATCCTATGAGAGTTCTCATGATAATTGCGCCCGTGAATTTCCAAGACAAGGAATATGGGACACCAAGGCAGAGTTGGAAAATGCAGAGCTAGATTTTCAACGGTTCTTTGCTGCGTTCGCCCCGTTCGTTCGGTTCGCCATATTGCAAGCGGTAAATTCCGCGTTCCATATCCATTAGGAGAGTCCAGATTGTCGGGTAACTCTCATCAGAACCTACGTAAACCGGAGGAGTCGAGAAAATCCCCCCCATCACATTCAATGTAATCATGCCCAGCTCCTCCTTAATCATCCTTTTCGCAGCATCGTATCTGGGATAACTGTCTTTCGGAACGCGATTCCGATCCATACTTCTGAAATCAGGGTAAAGTAAGTGGTTTGTTTTGCCCAGAATACCGTTCCTGTCCGGAAGAATAATTCTGAAGTTTGTGCTCCCTCCACCCGTGTGCTCAACCACGGCCATATTTCCGAACCGATCGGCAATGAAGAAATTCTTTGGATTTGAGACGGGTACCTTCTCGAATAGTTTCAGGGCTTCCAGAACATTTGCGCATGTTTCAGCGACCAGCTGCCTCATCTGGAGTGCCGGAATTCCGAAACCATCCTGGCCGCTGTAGAAAGAATATGTGACGCCGATATAAAGCCCCTCGCTGTTTATCATGTCTATGGGTGCATGATATAAGAGGTTTTTTCCGCCTTGTTCGACATCCATATCAGTG
This sequence comes from Candidatus Iainarchaeum sp., assembly GCA_028714395.1. Lineage (GTDB taxonomy): Archaea > Micrarchaeota > Micrarchaeia > Anstonellales > Bilamarchaeaceae > JAHJBR01. Next base: position 3,823 of record JAQTMJ010000066.1, read on the forward strand.
ACCGAGATAGTCGAATAGCGTTTTAGGTGCTCTGGGAACAGTGATGTATAAACCTCGATCACATCCTTTGCCTCTGGAACCCAGTCGTAGTTCCTTCCTACAAATGCTCCGGCGGCGGTTTTTACGCCAAATATCGTGCAGCCGCCCATATCAGCATATTTGGTAAGTATATGATAAGCAAGTTTCTCGTGATCCACGTTCGCGCCCTCGGCAAGGCCTTTAATAAAGTCAAGGTATTCTGGAAAGAAGTTCCTGAACATGGAAATCTGCCCTGTAAGTTTTTTAGGATTCACTTTCGTAGCTTCAACGCAGATTTTGAACTTGTCGAACTCCCCAGCGCATATGCTGCCGGACTGCATGCCGTGTTGGTAGTGAGTCCCTTTAAATTCCCTTTTCGGCACTATTCGCATGTGTAATTAGTGTATGAAAGTGTTAATAAATGAGCGTATTGCATATTGTGTTAAAACGTGGGTTTATAAATATTTTGTCCCATAGTTATAACAGGTGATAATATGAGGAAAACTTTGATTACTACAGGTTTGCGGTTTAACCGCATGGATGCACAGCGCTATGCCAACGCAAGTGGAAAAACGCTTGCCTCGTATGCCCTTGTTGATGAAGGCGCGATGAAAGGCATCATTCACTGCATGACACATGCAAGGGAATGGGTAGCTCACCCTGCTAAAGACGGCACGTTCGAGAAGTACAAAGACATAGTCGACCCAGAAACAGGTAGTCGCGTTCCGTGGAGCGCAGTGAAAGAGTTAGATATCTGCAGGCCGGGCATCGGGCTTCTCTTGGATCCGAAGGATCTCGATATTCACAAGGAAACGGGCGGAATTGTTGTGCTCCCGGAATCAGTAGTCATTCTCAAGAATTATATCCATACTGATGGTAGGTATATATGGAGGGGTTTTGGAAAGGTGGATGAAACAACCAAAATACCGTTTGAAGTTCCCGAGAAGCTTTGGAATAAGCTTCCTGAGGCTCTAAAGAGGTGGTTTGTCGGGATTGCAGGCATTGGCGTAAGGTCGATAGCTCGTGACGGCTACGTCGGCCACTCCAACGTCTTCATCTGCCGCGCCTACAACGGCAAGTTGGACGTCCATGCCGACTGCCATCCGGACGACGTTCTCGCGGTGGCGTTCGAGGAACCGGCTGCCCGCAAAGCGAGTGCGCAGAAAGCTGGAGCACCTTCAAAACAACCGAGCAGAAAAGAGTAGTTGATAATAAAGGACACTCCAGAGCAACTGAGTGCCGCAGTTAAAACTGTTCTCACAGTTGAACGGAGTTTGCCATCTACTTTTATTCTTTTTCCAATAAAAATGAATCTCAAGTTCAAGGCCCACCGTCGTTCTCAAAATTACCTTTGTATGCGCGTAACTAGTTTTTGTTTCTATGTCCTGTCAAGCGAATACAATATGCATCAGCGCAAATCGATACAAACATGAAACAGCCTAATTATTATCCCACATCCTTCTTTACT
>JAQTMJ010000067.1 GCA_028714395.1 Candidatus Iainarchaeum sp.
CAGGTCTTTCTTCGCAATCCAGCCCAATTTCTCATTGCGCCTGATGTCAAAGGCATCCAGGCTGCTTGGTTTGGACGCGCTTTTCGCCTCCCACGGGAACATGGACCGTCCGACAAGCTTCTTTTCCAGGCAGCAATAAAACATTTTAATCTTTCTGGATGAATAGTGTTGGGTAGTAAGATGAAAGAACAGGAGAAAAAGCTTGCGGATATCTTTCCGGTGAAAAACGACAAGTGTGATTTGCCTACGAAAACCGACCTGCGCGAGCCATTGCCATCAAAGGCGAGATAGCTTTTTCCCGAACCGCGCGATTTTCCAGGACATCCTCTGCAGTTCGCTCCTCAGCCGCTTCACTTCGCTGTCCTTTGCGATTTCCGCGTAGCGCTGCCCCTTCATTTTCCTGATTTCGTCCTCAAGTTCGTTTATCCTCCTCTCATAGGATTCAGCGGCCTTGCGCAGGTTCACGTTCTCCTCTGCAAGACGCACTATCTCCAGGTCCTCCCTTTCCTTCTTTGCTTCAGGACCTTTTGCGGTTCCATGCTCTTCCCTTCCCCTAGGCTCGAGTTTCAAAATCGCATTCCTGAGCGAGAACCCACTAATTACAAGATGCTTCAGCATGTCCCTGTCGTGTCCCGTATCCATAATCTCTATCTGCCTGAGCCTGTTTGCGTAAAAGCGGTAGCATTTCACCGCGGCGGCAATGGCGTCGCGCTCGTGGAGGTTCTCGGCCATGGGGCTGATGTGCTTTTTTTCCTCCTCCTGCATGCTGCGCAGCGGAACGAAAGTGCGCACGTTGAATCTCGCGGCTATTTTCTGCACAAAAGACGGAACCGGGTTAACGTCGCTGGCCACCACGCTCGGAATCCCCAGCTTGCTGATTTCCTCAACTATGCGGTCCGGGTCCGCTTCCTTCAGGGTTCCGCTCGCGACAGTTCTGCCGTTCAAATCCAGGGCTGCGAAGGCGGTTTTTATGCCTGGATCAACGCCGACTATGAGGTGTATTTTTCCACCCTCACATCTTTTTTTCCTGCTTGAGGAGCACATGCTTGGCTATGCCCACGTTCTCGTCCACGCTCACCCCGGAGCCTATCCAGCAGTCGTTCCCTATTGTTTTCCCGGGCATCACGCAGCTGAGCACGCCGAACTTCACGTTGTCCCCCACGACGCAGCCCATCTTCTTCCTGCCGGTGTTCACCCACCCCGCGTCGGTCATCATGTTCACCGTGCCCTCGTCGAAGCGGTAATTGGCGGTCTGGGTGCCGGAGCCGAAATTCACGTTCTCCCCTATCACGCTGTCCCCTATGTAGGAGAGGTGCTTGGCCTTCACCCGGTCGAAAAGCGCGCTGTTCTTTATGGTGGTGCTCTCGCCAATCTCGCAGTTCCGGCCTATGGAGTTGTTGCCCCTCAGATATGAGTGGGGCCCTATCCTGGTTCCGGCCCCGATGTAGTGCGCGCCCTCGTCCACGTAACTATCAACAATCTCAGCGCCATCTTCCATTATCAGCTTTCCCTTCACTGTGCAGTTTTCCACTTTTCCAGTTTTGGTTTCCATCTTTGAGAGCAGGTAATCCTGGGCGTCGAACAGCTCCCAGGGATAGCCCACGTCCATCCAGAAGCCCTCTGTTTCCACGCATTTCGCGCCCACCAGCGCATCCGTAAGCTCATATTCGCCCCTAAGGCTCGGGGAAATCTTCTCAAGCTCGTTGAACACGTCCCGGTCCATCACGTACACGGACGTGTTGACCAGGTTGCCCTTGGGGTTCTCGGATTTTTCCTCCACCGCGCTCACCAGCCCGTTTTTCACCTGGAGCACGCCGTAGCGCTCAGGTTTTTCAGATCTTTTTGCAGCCACGGTTATCCATTTGTCGTGGGCATCCATCACGCTTTTCATCACGCTTGCTTCGGTCACGATGTCGCCCGCGACCACCAGGAACCGGTCCGAGTCGCTTTCCTTGGCCGAGAGCAGGGCAGCCCCTGTGCCGTAGTTTTCCCCCTGCTCCACGAACTCCACCTTGATGCCCGGGTCGTTCTGCTTGAAATAATCAATTATCCTTTCCTTCTGGTATTTCACGACTACCGTGGCTTCGCTCACTCCGGCTTTTTTCACTTCCATGAGCACGTGCCACAGGAGCGGCCGTCCTGCAGCATAGACCATGGCTTTCGGCCTTGTGTACGTAAGGGGATGCATCCGCTTGCCTTCCCCACCCGCAAGTATTATCGCTTTCATAAACCCACCAATAGTTAGTTTGTTTCAACCCTTTTAAATCATCAGGATTTCGCTTCTTTGGCTCTGGTCAGGAACCTATGGCCCCCTTTATCGCTTCCCTAGCTTTCCCGGCCATTTCCTCCAGCCGTTTCCCTTCCAAAAATTCAGCCGTGAGGCGTATGATGTGCTCGGTCCCGCTGGGCCGCACCAGCACAAAACCGTCATGGAAATCCTCGCGCAACCCGTCAATGGTGTTCCTTTTCCCGCCCAGCGAAAGGATTTTCATTATTTTCTCCATAGCCTTTTTCCTGTCCGTGCATTTGAATTTCTCGCGCAGTATTGGATAAGTTTTGTATTTTTTCCTGAGTTTCGCAAGGCTTCCCTGCTCTGCAAAAATTTCAAGGAACTTGGCTGCAACCATCATTCCATCCGGGGTGTTCACCCCGCCTTTGAATATGTATTCACCAGCAGGTTCGCCCCCGAAAACCGCCCCTTTCCCTTCCATCTCTTCGCTCACATTGGTGCTACCCACAGCGACCTGGACGCTTTTTCCGCCGTTCTTTTCAATGGTTTCTTTTACGAGCAGCGAAGCCTCCACAGTATTGACAACAATCCCTTTCCTGTGCATGAGCTCGTGCTCTATGGCTATGGCGAACTGCACATCCAATCCGAGCATTTCGCCATTCTCGTCAAGAATTATCGCCCTGTCCGCATCCCCATCATGGCCTATTCCCAACTGTGCATTGCAGCCCCGCACCATTTTCCCGAGTTCGGAAAGGTTCTCTGCATTTGGCTCAGAAGGCCGGTAGAATCCCAGCCCTGCGGAATTCATGCTTATTACTGTGCATCCAAGTTCCGAAAGCAGCCTGGGTGTGATAACGCTCCCTACCCCGTTGCAGTCCAGCACGACTTTTATTTTTGCCCTTTTTATCGCTCCGGAATCCACGCTCTTCTTCACCAGTTCAATATGTTCGCATATCGCGTTACCGCACTTCTTTACCTTTCCCACTTCATCCCATTTCGCGAGTTCCATCCCTTTTTCGTATTTTTTCTCCACTGCTTCCTCTTCATTTTTGGAAATCTCGCGTCCGTTTTTGTACAGCTTCAGCCCGTTGTACTCGCTCGGATTGTGGCTCGCGGTTATCATTATCCCCCGGATTTTCCTGGTTTGCGTAAAAAGCGCAAGGGTGGGAGTTGGAACGCATCCCAAATCAATCGCATTGGCGCCCCTGGAAACTATCCCGCTCATTGCGGCGTGCCTGAGCAGCTCGCTGGTTTCCCGCAAATCAGAAGCAACCGCGACGTCCTCGTTGAAGGACGCGAAAGCATTGGCTATCCCCATCGCAAGCTGGGGTGTTATCTTCGTTCCGTAATGGTCCCTTATGCCAGATGTGCCGAAAAGCATAATTCGGATTTGCGTTGGATGGTTTATAAAAGATATAGAATTATCTGTGGATAACCGCCAATCTGCGTTCTACCGGTATTATCGGGTTTTTTGATCTCGGAGCTTTGAGATGCACGTTCAATGTGCGGTGCACTTCGCAAGGGTACTTGTCAGTTGAGCGCTGTTCAAGTTGCCCAGCAAGTATTTTACGGAGCACGTTTTCAAGTTCCCGGATTTGCTTCGGGCAATTTTTGTACACATTGCCAACGTTCGCGCCCCGTGCCCCGAAATTTCCGCAGCTAATCGCAACACTCCCATCAGGTCTTACTGTGAAAGATGGCCGAATCCCCGCATCCCGAGCCCTTATGTACGGACATGACTTCATTCTAGGAAAATCCCCTGGCGTAAAGACGAAGTTATCCGTAGCTGCTCCTATGGGAGCAATCTCTTCCACCAGACATTCTAGTTCAAATCTTGTTTGAAGAGGTTTAAATGCTGTTAGAGTCAAATTCTCATCTGACTTGTATCTGATATTAACTGGAGCAAACGTGCATGCGCTTCGTGCTAAGAGTTCAAGCGTTTTTTCCTTCCCGTTGATGTATTCATTCTTATTCATTCCCGAATAAAGATTGAAGCTTAGCACTACGCAGACTTCTGGCGCATAAGGGCCCAAGGCAATCAGAGCTTCTAGTGCTTCCAGCCCGAGCTCGTAATTGGGCCCCACTAGCCCGGCCGTTGTTATCATCACTTTGCTTCCGCGCTCAAAAATTATCATTGTTATGACATCAATCAGCTTTTTTCCGTCGCAATTGTATATTATCGTCTCAGCATCTCCCAAATATAGTGGAGTATCAGTGTAATCTCTAGATTCCGAAGGAAAGGCATACTCTCTCCAGTCCGGAGGGAATGCCACGTTTGGGCTCATGACAAGAGCTTCGAAGAGCTCCCATGGCATCTGCATATCATTTGGATGCGCTCTCACCGCACACATTTTGCACCTTAGAAGACATCTCTCTGATATGTTCAGTGCGCTTATGGGAAGCGGGCTACCATCTTGGTTCGTTCTTGCCGAACTTCCGAGCCTTCTAAGCGTGTTTTCAAATCTATCAAGTTTCCCAGATATCTCATTCCAGTGCCTATTCAACCTGGCGAGCGTGCCAAGATCGTTCAGAGCGGTTATCCCTGTTCGGAAGCGGATGCTCGTGTCATCCATATCTTTTAGGCGGCCTAATTGGCTTGTCAAGAGTCCAGGAATTTTCTCCGCGGCAAGTTTCAGCGTATGCGTCAGTTTGTTCAGCATCTGGTGCGGGCTCAGCACGACACTATCCGAAAGAGTGGTCTGCGGTTTTTGCCCTATTTCATCCAATTCCGCCAGCATTGCGGGTGTTATGCTGCGCGATTCACCAGTGAGCGTAAACATTATCTCCCTGTAAGCATCATGGCAGCTTTTGTAATCTATCATCTAAAGTTACCCGATTCGATGTCTAATGGTTATAACTATATAAATGTGTAAATAAAAACCTTTCGAATGGCTTTTAAATATTGGTAATACAATCTACTCTTGCACCTATGAGGTTAGCGAGGCTGTTCCTATGTACTACTTAATGAATGTAGGGGAGAAAATCCGCATCCCTGCAGCAATGCTGGCCATGGACATAACCGAGGCCACAAAACAA
>JAQTMJ010000068.1 GCA_028714395.1 Candidatus Iainarchaeum sp.
TGCAGGGGTGCGAAAGAGCGTCTTCATGCAAATTATTATGCTCGGATGGGTTTTTAATTGTGTTTTTTCGTGACAAATACTGCAGAGAGAACAATGGTTATTAAAGATTTTGAAACGAAACCGGTTTATGATTCTGATAATAGACAACGGCTCCCAGTACACGCACCTCATAAAGAGGAACTGCAGGGACATGGACCAGGAAAGCGTGATAATGAACAACAGGAACGGCACACTGGAGGACGTTGAATCCATGAAGCCTGACAAGATAATCATGAGCGGAGGGCCCAGCTCGGTTTTCACACCTGAGGAGAAGGACCGCTTGACCATGAAGATTGTGAAAGCAGTCTGGGAAAGGAAGATTGATGTGCCTCTGCTCGGGGTGTGCTGGGGCCACCAGATGATTGGCTACGTGCTCGGGGGGAAAGTCGCAAAAGGCGCGAGCGCCGAGTACGGGTTTGCGAAAATCACCGTTGACAATGAGGATTTGATTTTCCGCGGCATGCCCAGGGAGTTCAACGCATGGGTGAGCCATTTTGACGAGGTGAAGGAAGCGCCCCCTGATTTTGAAGCGCTGGCGCACTCAGATACGTGCAAAATTGAGGCGATGAGGCACAAGAACCGGGACATATTTTCAGTTCAGTTCCATCCTGAAGTGTGGCACACTCAAAATGGGGAGAAAATTCTGGAAAATTTCCTGAAAATCTAGCAACATCAGCCGCTCCCATAGCCGAATTTCCTGTCGTACTCCTTGTGGTCTATCATGTCCAGCACAAATGCCACGATTTCTATCTGGCTTTCGCCTTCGGTCAAAGTGTAAAGCATCCGCCAATATTTCGGAAGTTCAACCCTGAAAAGGTTGTTGATTCCGTATTTCACCTGGTATTCGCGCGGTATGAGCTTTTTCGGCACAGAGTCGCCATAATGGGGGTTCGCCTTTATCAGCTCGATTTTCTTTTTCACCGCATTAAGAAAAATTTGCTCGCTTTTTGAGTGGGCGGCGTGCTCATTCAAGTATTTGTAAACCTCTTCAGCTTCTGAGGACAGTATAACTCGGACCGTTTTCATAGTTCCATGCCTCTTGCAATTGCCCTCCTAAGATTCTGGTTTGGGTTGTGTATCCAGGTTATCCCTTTGAGGCTTACGGCTATTTTGTTGCTTTCCTCCAGATAGGAGAGTATAGTTTTCAGGGTATTGTGATTCACCTGCTTTGGGAGCATCCTCTTGATTTCCGCAACTTTCACCGCGCTATTTTTTGCATTCTTCAGGGCTTCCTCCACCATAATCACCGTATTGAGAGTGGGCGCGTGCTCCAATATCGACACCTGGATTCCTTTTGTCATATCAATCACTTAAACTTATCAACTAATAACAATTAGTAACAAACTTATATATAAATGTACCGGTGTGAATCATAATATTCTCGCTTTTTTCCCGTCAAAATGGACCACGTGCTCGAACCTCACTCCGAAATTCCTGAAATAGGCGCCCGGCTCTATGGCCATCACAGTCCCTTTGAGCCCATCCGAGTATTTTCTATTCAACCGCGGGAATTCGTGCACGTCCAATCCGACTCCGTGCCCGATTGAGTGTATGGACTTTGGAAGATGATGCCTTTTGAATTGTTTTTCTGCAAAAACGGCCAAATCTTTCCCGTTTTCAAATTGCGGAAAATTATCCACTATTTCATTGAATATGCTTTCCGTCTTTTCATAGGCCTGGATTATTTTGGGCTCTTTTTTCAGGAAAAAAACTCGGGTCAAATCAGCGCAATAATGATTGTAGCGCACCCCGTAATCCACGAGCACGAAATTCCTTATTTTTGAGGCTGAAGAGTGGGAGTGCGGGAGCGCGCTGTTAATTCCCGAGCCAACGATGGGCTCGAACGCTGGTTCTAATCCAAGTTCGTAAGTTCTGGAATAGAGCCAATTGCGCACATCCATTTCCGTCTTGAATTTTTCCAGGCTGGACTCAAGCTCTGAAAACAATTTCCTGGTCAAATTTACGGCTTTTTTTATGTTTGCGATTTCCGCATCTTTCTTCATTGCGCGCAATTCGAGCAGGGCGTCGGAAGCATCTTCTATTTTTGCCCCCCAGTTCAATCTCTCGTACATGCGCGCAGGAAGGTTTGAATAATCGAGCCCGACTTTCTTTCCCAGCACCAGCTTCAGAACGTCTTCCGAGGGCTTTTTGTAAACCAACACTTTTCCTTTGAAAACGAGTTTTGCCGCGCGCTCGTTGAGCTTGGGCACCACGAGCGTTTCCTTTTTCCCCAATTTCAGGTAAAACGAGTGGTCTATATCTAAACCGGTGTGATAAAAGAAATTCGCGTTGAATTCAGCGCCGTGGTAAAGCACCAGATTTTCCATTTTCATTTCATCACTCATTTCATTCTAGGCGCGCTTTCCTTATTATTGCCACTCCCCTAACTCCATCCCATTTTTTCTCCCATTCATCTATTATTATCCTTTTGGAAAAGAAAGGCGCATTGGCGACAAAAGTTTCCCCTTCCCCGCCTTCCAGGAAAGGATGGATGTTCTTTTTTCCCGCAAGAACGGCAAATGGCTTCCCCAGCAGCTCGGGGCCGAGCCCTTCCGCGGAAACCGAAACAACATATATTTCAAAATAGGAGAGTTCGCCCATGAGCGCGGAATCCTTGTGCCATAGGGGAGAATAGGTTGGAATTCCCAGGTTTTCCCCGATTTGCTCTATGCGCTGCCTCTGGTAATCGCTGGCTATCGCGCCTGAGAATATCGCATCTGCGCCAGAATTCTTTATCGCATTTTCAAGGGAAAGAAGTTCGTTCGCACCTGCATCCATGAATTCGTGTTCCAGCCCCATCGCACGCGCCTGCAATTCCGTCCACTGCACGTTGGGATGGTGGAACATCATGCTGTACTCTTCACCGCGCATCGTAAGGAGAAAAGGCTCGAAGCCCTGGGACATTGCCAAAAAAGCCGAAAACACGCTGTCCTTGCCTCCGGAAAAGAGGCAGGCCGCTCGTCTCATTCCATTACCTTTTCTTAAAGCCTTTGTATTGGTCTTTCCTTTTCCCGAATCGGATTATGCGGTCCTTGAAATAAACCAAAGCTATTACGCAGCCAATTGCGAGTATCAGCAGCACGAAAACCGCGATATAGATAATATTCGCAGAAGAGCGCGCCTTCTGCACTTCCTGGAGCCCCTGGTCTGCTATGGATGACGCCTTGTCCGGGTCGTAGTAAGCAAAGGAGTTCGCGCTGTCCAGGTAGCCCTTTGCTTTTGTGTAATCCACGAAAAGGCCGCCCTTGGCTATTTCCTGCTGCAATTGATTTGCTTTTTTGAGCGCGGCCTCAATCTTGTAGATTTTCAGGTTCACCTTCTGCTCCAGCGCATCCAGCATGAGCGCAGCGGAATCATAGGCGGACTGGCTTCCTGCCGCGAGCGCAATCTCGTGCTCAAGCCCGGAAGTGTTCTCGCTTATCCTGTAGGTGGACATGTTCTCCTCTATGGCGTCCAGCCTTGCCAGCAGCAGGGAATTGTTTAGGCTCTGGTTCCCTGGGTTGGACGTTTGGTTGGTTGCATTGGTATTGTTCTGGGTTACGTTCGCATGCTGGGACGCGAGCCACGTGCTGTAGGCTCCCGAATAGTTTTCCTGGCCTAGCAGCGAAATAATCCTGGTTTTTGAAGTGGAATCCTGGGCAAGGCTGGTGAGCCTGGAATTGAGTTGGCTGTCCAGGTTCTGGTTGAGAGAGGCTATGTTGCTCTGGTTGAGCTTCATCGCTGCGTAAAAGGCTTCCCCGTAGGCCCCGTTGTCGTACGCGAATTTCGCGTTCCTCCATCCCGAAGCCGGGGTTCTGTTGTAGTCCAGCCCGAGTGCATCCGCGACCAGCGCGTTGTCCGCGTATAGGGAAAAAGGCTGGAGGGAATTTAGTGTTCCGTTCACATAGATTTTGGGGTCAGGCTCGTGGATGCTGGCGTAGAATATCATTCCGCTGTCATGCTGCGAAACGTATATTTTCCCGCCCTGGACGAGCACGTCCGTGGGGCTGTCGTTCAGAGCATAGGAAAAAACCGGGAAGCCGTCCTGAGTGTAGGCAACTATGCGGCCGCCCGGCGGGTCCGCGACATAGACGTAATTGGAATCCACGAATATTCCTTCGGGCTGCAAGAGGTTCACTCCTTCCTTCCCGCTCCCGTAGGTGTTCAGGTAGGTGAAATTGGAGGTGAAGCTCTCCACCCTTCCGTTGCCCGAATCGGCGACGTAGAGCGTGCTGTTGAAAAACTGGAGGTCCATGGGGGTGCGGAACTGCCCTGTGAGCGTCCCGGTGCTTCCGAATTCCCTTACGTATGTTCCGCTCTTGGTGACCACGACTATGCGGTCGTTCTTCTTGTCCGAGGCGTATACCGTATCATTGAACACGTAAACCCCGGTCGGGATGATGTCCAGGAACAGGTTCCTGCAGGACCAGCATCTCATCAAGCCTGCGCTTTCGTCAGCGATGTAGGTGCGGCCGTCCGGGTCCACATAAAGCGCGACGGGCGAATCTATTGATGATGACAGCCGCGAGAGCGAACCATCTGACGTATCGTATTTTATTATGCCCGGAACCCCGGAATCCGCAATCTCCACTATTCCATTGTAGTAAAACATCATGTTGGGCCCGGAATTCTCGTACTGCCCGGATATGTTGATGTACTTCTGGCCCGACAGCTGGAAATCGAACTGGTAGAGCGCGAACAGCGAATTGAAAAAAATGAAAAGCGCGAGCGTCTTTTTCAACTTTCATCCCTCTATGAGCCTTTTTATCTCGCTGCTCGGCATCTCAGGAGGCACAAATATGCTCTCGTCTATGGAAGACTGGGGAGCTGGCGCCAGGGGCTTCTGCTCCTGCGCAATCACTCCGAAATGAACCTGGATGCTCTGGTCGCATTTCGGGCACTTTGCCATCATGGTGAAGTCCGTCAGGAGCAGGTCCGTGTTCAAAGAGAGCGGGAAATCCATGCTGCATGCACTGCACTTGAAACTCTTGGTTATGTTGGTCATAGAATCCACCTTTTCGCCTTTTTACCTCTGCACCTTTCATCTTTATAATGCTATTCGACCGTGACCGATTTGGCCAGGTTCATGGGCCTGTCCGGGTCTATCCCGCGCGAGGTGCTGGTGTAGTAGGCAAGGAGCTGGAGCAGGGGAAGCATCGCGAACGGATGGAGCCCCGGG
>JAQTMJ010000069.1 GCA_028714395.1 Candidatus Iainarchaeum sp.
AATTACGAAGGCGATGAGCAGGCATTTGAGAATTATCTCATGGGGCAGATAAACGGCGTATGGGGTTAGGGCATGTATGAGCTGCTCGCAAATCTTGCGAATTCCGAGGCCCCGCTGGTTGCGGCGCTCTCCATAGGGGTGCTGAGCTCCATAAGCATATGCCCGCTCGGAGCCAATCTTGCGGCGCTTGCGTTCATAAACAGGAAGAACCCGGCCAATGCAAAAAACGGCTCGCTGGCCTATGCTTTCGGAAGGGGGATTGCATACATGGTGGCAGCCGGGATTGCGGGGTTTCTTGGGAGCGAAGCCTACCAGTTCTTTGTCCCGCTCCAGCAGTATTCCAGCCTGGTGCTCGCGCTGGTGCTCGGGCTTGCAGGACTTGTGCTCCTTGGAAAGATGAGCGTGTATCCGTCCTTTTTGAAAACCGAGATGTTGGAGGGGCTGGCTGAAAAAGGGCTTGGTGGGGCTTTCCTTCTGGGAATCGGGCTTGCGTTCTTCTTCTGCCCCATAGGCGCCTCGCTCTTCCTAGGCGGAGTGTTTCCGCTCACCATAAAGGCAGGGGATTTCCTCTTCATCCCGCTTGCATACGGGTTCGGGAGCGCGCTGCCCATAGTGTTCATATCCCATTTAGGGGCGTTCGCTGCCGGAAGGAAGAAGAACAGCTATTTTGAGCACGTCATGGGAGCCAGGGCCAACACCATCATAGGCGTGGCTTTCCTGGCCGGGAGCGCCTATTACATACTGCGCTATGCAGGAATCGTGAAATGATGAAAGGAAAACTGCCTGCACTGTTTTTTGCCGCTGTTCTTATCGTGCTTGTTCTGGTTTTCATTCTCGGGAATCTTCCCAGGCAAATCGCTGCTGCGCCTGGTTCGGAACTCGAAGCTGACTTCCTCAACGTGGGCCAGGGCGATGCAATATTCTTCAAATCAGGGAATCACACCATGCTGGTGGACTGCGGGGAAGAGGGTAAAGGGGCGTACGTGAGCAACTACCTGATGGACAGGGGAGTGTACAGGCTGGATTACCTGGTGATTACGCACACCGACTCGGATCACATGGGCGGATGCCCGGAAGTTTTGCGCAACGTGCTGGTTAAGAATGTAATCATGGACGGGCAGAAACGCATTACCGCTTCCTACATTGAAACCATGGCTTTGGCTGCGAATTCCACGCTCACAATTGCGAAAAAATACGATGAATATTATTTGGGGGTAGTGAGGATGAGGGTGCTGCACGCGAATACAGGCTCTTCTGAGTCTAACCAGAATTCCATAGTTTTCATGCTCTATGACGGCAACTTCACGCTCCTGATGGGCGCGGACTGCGATCTGGGCTGCGAAACGGATTTGCTTAAGGAAAATATTGACGCGGACGTGCTCAAGGTTGCGCACCACGGGAGCAAATACGGGAGTTCCGCGGAATTTTTGCAGGAAGTGAGCCCGCAGCTCGCAGTGATTGAAGTGGGAATGAATAGTTACGGCCATCCTGCGAACGAGACGCTGGAGAGGTTGCGGGATGCTGGGGCTGAAATTCTCAGGACGGATTTGAACGGGACTGTTGTGCTGGAAACCAACGGGACTGGATATGCGCTCAACTAATTGCGCGAGCCCAGGGAAAATACGTCCAAGTCCACCTTCTTTTCCCTTTCCAGCTTTTCCAGAAGCCAGGATTTCAACATTCCTTTCAGCTTCAAATAAGCTGCCCTTCCAACCGGCTGGTTCCACACCGCGTAGTTCAGGTTCTTCGCGTTGAAGCAGAACATGGACTCGTGCACGTTCTCCACGTTGTGGCAGAAATAGCTGTGCGTGCTGTCCGAGCTGGTGTCGACCTCGAAGCAGCTGCTCAGCCCGTAGGATGAATAACATTTTATGCTGAACAGGGAATTGTAAAGGAACGCTGAGCCGAACACGTGATCCGAGCCGTTGGGCCAGACTGAATAGGCTGAGTTCTTCAAATTTACGCACCCGAGCACGCTGTGGCAGTTCGAGGAATCCAGAACTACGGGCGAATGCGTAACGCTGGTTATGGTGCCGTCCTCCATTCCAGGGGAAAGGAACGCTATCTTTCCGAGCATGCGGCTGGCGCTGGAAAGGTCCAGCTTCTCCACTTCCTGCTGCGAAAGTGCAAGTTTCTCGCCCAGCAGTAAACTCTCTTCCAAGGTTACGAACCTTCCGGGCTTTATGGATTTTATGTTCTCGTAGCTGATGATTGCCATGTTTCCGCTCCCTAAGGCGCTCGTTGCCTCGCCGACGTCAAGCACCCGGCTCTTGAGCCAGGGCGCGTATTGCTCCATGGGGCCTAGGGGTTTCCCAAGCACTATTTTCGCTGTCTCTGAAAAAGCCTTTTCAATCAGCGGGCCCGGCGTAGCTTCCTTTTTCGGCCTGGCGAAGCGGGAAAGGGGCTTTATTTCTTCCTCCCTGGGCAGACCGCACTGGTTTATTATGTCAAATAAGGACGGAGCGCTCTTCTTCCTCTCCAGTTCGGAAACCACCTGCTCCAGAATCCGCGCCTTTATGCTTTGATACTTTTCCGAAGGGAGCACGAGGTTCCCTATGGCGTTCCTCCTGCTGCGCAGGTTGAAGGAGAACATGCAGTTCGTGCAGTTCTGTATATTGTAGGAGTAGTAGCAGTCCGAGGCGAGCCAGCACAGGCAGCATTCGAAGTCGCGCACCCCTTTCCCGTGCTGGTGGCATCTTACCACGTACTTGGAGAAGGAGGAGATGTTGCATCCGAACATGTTCTCCGTGTTCCTCATTATGGTGGAGCACGCGATGTTCTTGGAGGCGTGTATGCGCGCAGAATTGTACACGTAGAAACTGTCGCTCACGCTGGAACTCCCTTCCACGAACGCGGAGTTGCCGAGCACTATGTTGCCTGAATAGAAAACCTGCTCCCTGCAGGCGTTAATCAGCGAATCAATGTCCTTTATTTCGTTTATGTTGAGCTGGAATCTGGTTTTTTCAGGGGCTTCCTCCAGGGCAATAACTTTCGAATCAGGCGCGTAATCCGTGGAGGCGAAAACCACGCCGTTTCCGGAAATAGAGGAGAATTTCCTGAGCATGGGCTGCTTGAGCGAGATGAGCCATTTCTCGTAATCGGCCAAATCGCCTGGCTCGCTGCCCAGGAGCACTTTCGCGGTCTTTTTCCATTCCTCGTTCATGTGCTCGTAGCAGCCGGACATGCGTTCAGGTCTTTCTCCCATACTCATAACCTAACTATGACTATACGCATTCGCTATTTATTGGCTATTGTCCCCCCAGGGGGTCGTAGAAGAAAAGATTATAAATTTCAGGGTAGGAATATGTTCATGAAGCTTGAACTGCTTGAGGAGATAGGGCTCACCAAAGGCGAAATCAGCGTGTACATGGCGCTGCTGGAGCTCGGCCCCACGAAGATCGGGGCGCTTGCGCAGAGGGCCGGGGTTTCATCCTCAAAAGTTTACAAAATCCTCGGAAGATTGCAGAAAAAAGGGCTTGCAGGTTATGTAGTAAGGGAAGGAGTGAAATATTTCAGCGCCCAGCCGCCGCGCAGGATTCTTGATTACATAGACGAGAAGGAAAAAAAACTTGATGAAAACAGGGCGCGCGTAAAGGAGATGCTCCCGGAGCTGGAGGAGCAGCAGAAGCTGGAAAAGACCGGGGCGACCGTGTACGAGGGCTTCAGGGCGGTCACCAACATTTTCAGGACCATGCTCGATGAGCTTGAGCCCGGTGAATCGTACTGCGTAATCGGGGCCACCTACGGCCAGGCCGGACCCGAACTAAGGAGGTTCTTCTACAAATTCCACCAGCTGAGGGCTTCCAAAGGGGTGGTGGTGAAGATGCTCGCGAACCTCAACACAAAGGGGAATTTGGTGAAGACCACGCAGTCCAAAGCCGAGATACGGTTTCTCCCCCAGTATTTCGCGTCCCATTCGCAGACGAACGTGTGGAGAGGCAAGGTTGCGATATTCATGTTTACCAGGAATCCGACTGCAGTGGTCATAGAGAACGGGGAGGCTGCAGCGAGCTTCCTGAGCCATTTCCGCGCACTCTGGAAAATCGCCAGGCCCTGAGCCTGAATCTATATTTATATACTTATTCCGAGAGCTAAGCACATGAGAACGCCGGCGGTTGCGGGAGCTTTCTATCCTGCTGAAAAGGAGAAACTGGAAAGGATGGTTTCCGGGTTTTTGAAAAAGGCCAGTGAGGAGTACAAGCCGGTGAGCGCAGTGGGAGGCGTGTGCCCGCACGCAGGGTATGTATATTCCGGGCAGACTGCTGCGATAACCTTTGTTTCCATAGCCGGGCTGGAAAAGGCCGAAACTATTGTGCTTCTAGGACCGAACCACACGGGAAGGGGAAGCCTCATCTCGCTCTCGCTCATGGACTGGGAAACCCCGGTGGGGGTCCTTAAATGCGATGTTGAGCTAGCGAAGAAAATACAGAAGAACTCCACGCTCATAGATTTTGACGAGAATGCGCACATGTTCGAGCACAGCATAGAGGTGCAGCTCCCTTTCATAAGGAGCATAAACCCGGATGCGAAAATCGTGTGCATATGCATGATGGCCCAGGATTACGGGAGCGCGCTGGACGTGGGGAATGCGCTCGCAAAATCGCTGAATCCTGAGAAGCATATCGTGATTGCAAGCTCGGATTTCTCCCACTACCTTCCCGCAGAAGAAGCAGGAAAGAAGGACAGCGCGGCAAGGAGCTTCATTGAGGCCCTGGACGGAAAAGGATTTGAGGATGCGCTTGAGAAACATGGATGGAGCGTGTGCGGCTACGGTCCCATAACTGCACTGATGGAATATGCGAAGGCGAAAGGGATTAAAAGGGCGAAAACCCTGAGATATGCGGATTCCGGAAGGGCCACCGGGGATTATTCCGCAGTGGTGGGCTACGGAAGCATGATATTCCCTAGGGAGAAGTGATGGTTATGATTATGCACAGGAAGAAGAATCACGTGGATTTGGTTGCGAGGAAGAAGATGCAGTACCTCAAAACTTCGGGCTTTGAGCAAGTGATGCTGGTGCACAATGCGCTTCCTGAAATCGATTTTGAAAAGATAAACATGCGTACTGAGTTTTTGGGAAAGAGGCTTGAGGCACCCCTGCTCATAGAGGCCATGAC
>JAQTMJ010000070.1 GCA_028714395.1 Candidatus Iainarchaeum sp.
TGGCTCGACTTTCTTTTCCGCTGTTTTCCTCCCTCCTATTTCGGTCGGAAGCAGGCCCGCAGTACCGCAATATATCACCGGCCTTGCTGAGAAGCAGGTCTCGAACACGAAAGAGCCGTTCACGGTGGGTATGCCGCTCTTGTTCCCCCCGTCCTTTATGCCCTCCACCACACCCTCGTAAATCCTGCGCGGAGGCAGCACACCATCAACACCCTTGTCGTCCAGCGGGCCGAAGCACAGCACATCGATATTCGCTATGGGGTATGCGCCCATTCCGCAGCCTATGATATCCCTGTTCACCCCGAGTATTCCGGTGAGCGCGCCCCCGTAGGGGTCAAGGGCCGAAGGCGCGTTGTGCGTCTCCACTTTTATTGCAATATCGTTTTTCGGGTCGAACTTGATGATGCCCCCGTTGTCCTTGAAGGCGGATACCACATAGGGCTTTTTTATTTCCTCTGTCGCGCCCCTTATGAACGTCTTGAAGAGCGAGTCTATGTTGTAGCTGTCCCCGTTCTCGCTGTAGCTTATCTCGGCATTGAATATCTTGTGCTTGCAGTGCTCGCTCCATGTCTGTGCAATCACTTCCAGCTCCACATCCGTGGGGTCGTCGCCGAGCCCGGTTTTCTTCCTTTCCGCAGCCACGCTTTTTTTGGCGAAATGCTCGCGTATGGACTTCATTTCAGGCACGCTGAGCGCCAGGAGCCGCTTTTTTGAAAGCTGCGCGAGCTGCGCGTCGTCCTTGGGCAGCCTGATTTCCTCCACGTTTATCTCCTGTTTAAGGACCACCTTCGGAACGTAAGGCTCGAATGCGTCGGTTCCTGGCTCGCGCACGATTATCTGCTGCACAAGTTCGTTGGCCAGCCTTTTTCCGAACGCTTCGCAGTTTTCCATTTCAAGCTCGCCGCCCATGGCGTAAACCGTGCTGGAATAAACCGCAACATGCTTTCCCAGGGCGTCAAAAACAGCATCCTGGGCGGTTTTCCCCACATTGTCGGTAACCCCTGGCCTGTATCCTATTTCCACCCGCCAGCGCCCGGCGTGGAATGGGGTTTTGTAGCTATACTCCTGAATAACTTTGTCGCTGAAAACTTCCGCACCAAGGAATTCAAGCTCTTTTTCGTCAAAATCAGCATCCAGGCTGTACGCATCCATTACGGCAAGCGAGGTTATCTGCGCGTTGAATTCCTTTTTCAGCATCGCGGCCAGGCCTTCGGCTCTGGGGTCCTTTATTTCGTTCCTTAGTTTTACCTCTATACGCTTGGCCATCGCACCTACCCGCTGATTCTAGATTGAAATCCAAGGTTTATATTAATTGAGTTTTGGTTGGTTTTGCCTGGGTTGGCCGGTTTGCGGCGCTCTTTGTAACTATAGTTACATTTTCACTATTTTCCCCTTTCCGCTTGGCAGCAGGTTCTGGATTTCGTCCGGGTGCGTATTCAGCAATTTCGCCAGCTTCTTCACAATCACGCCTTTCTCCTCGTTTCCAGGTATAATAAAAACTTCCTTTTCCAGCTTCCTTTCGCATCTGGCAGGCAATGCGGTCGCGAGCCCTTTCTCCACCCCGGCTTTCAGCTTAAGCTCTGTTTTCCTGAACCACTCGCGTTCCCCTTCTATCGCGAACGCACCCTTTCCAATGAACCCACCCTGGGCGTGCTTTGAAACCTGGTCTTTTTTCACGCAATAAACATCCACAGCGGCATTGCCGTTCTTCCATGCGTTGGAAAAGCATGCGGCAAATTGCGCGACCTGCTTTTTTTCCCCTTCCCCGGCTTCAAGCCCATCTTTCATCACGCATGCACTTCCGCCCTGTATATCCGCGTGGAAGAACAAATCCCCGTCTTCCAAATAAGTTTTGTAAACCAGGTCGTTCTGGTCCGCGCTCCTTCCCCCGACAACCAATTTCCCTCCATCCGTGAAAAAATAATGGAATTTCTCGTACCACTCCTTTTTTCGCGCGATTTTCGTTTCCTCATTTTTTTTCCGCTCTGCCGCGGCTTCCTCCTTCTCAGCTTTCACAATCTCCTTTTTGGTTTCCTCCATGGCCTTTTCCAGGCCCTTTATCTTCTCCCGCGCCTCTTTCGCTTCCTCATAGTAGGCAGCAGCGTTCTCGTGCACGGATTTTCCTATATTGAGGCGGATTCGCATAAGTGCATTTAGCTGAAGAAGTTAAAATAAGTTGGGTAACGGTTGGATAACCGGACAGGCAAAGCGCATTTGTAACTATAGTTACATTCTATCCCAGGAACCCCCGTTTCCAGGCAGCGGCTTTCACATCCTCAACCAGCTGCCCGTTCTTCCCTGCAGAGTAGTTCGTGTAAATGGATGAACTTATGCCCGCATAATCATCATCAATTTCAAATTCAATGCGCCCCAGCACCGAAGCAACCCCGTCCCTGAGAATTTTTGGCATCTTCTCCAGGTTCTCTTTGTTCAGATACTTTGCCGCATCCTTCAAATCCTCATCAATTTTCACGTAAAGCCCATGCAATTCATCCCACTCCTTCCCGCTGAGCGCAGAAAGCCCCAATAATTCCGGCGGAACTCCGAAAGAATAGAATGCGGCGCAGAATTTTATCGCCCTCGGGAGTTTCAGCTTCCCCACAGAGCGCGAATACCCGAACAACCCCACATGGAGCTTCCTTGCCCTCCTGTTCGGCACAAAAGCAGCAATCCCGTTCACCAAATCCGCGACGCTCTCCACCTGCTTCTGGTACTCAACTCTTATTTTCTCAGCAAGCGCAATCGCCCTATTTTCATCTATCTCCAAAGGCCCCCTTCTCCCCAGATGGTTGACCAGATCCACCGCATTCACCACATCCCTGAACGCATGGTCGTACTTGAAAGATGATTGCACGGTGAAAGTCTGCACGCTCGGATACTCATCCGTGCAGTTTCCCACGTTGTCAGGCCTGAAATTCCCCCTGAAAGGAGCCCCGCCCACCCCGATTATGGGTAATATCTGCACGCCTGTTTTCTCCTCAATTGCGTGCAGCCTCTGGAGTGCGACTTTCGCAAGCAGCACCGCGCTCGCAGCCCCGTAGTTGAGCGCAGGGTCGCTCCTTGCGATGAAAACCCTTTGATATTCATTATCCTTCCCCTCTAGATACCTTTCCACTATGCTGCCGCTCCTGCATATGGAATCAAAATCCTCGAACAGCGGTATCACGTTTATGCGCTCGGGTGCAAAATCGCCAGCCCATTCCTTCACCCACACCCCTCCTTCGCCCATCTCCCCGAGCAATACATCTCGTTGCCCCACCACCACTTTCTCGTAATAGTCCTTCACCCGCTCCATCTCGGCGTGCGAAGTGGTCATCGGCAGTATCACCTCAAAAATCGGCGCAGTTTCCAAACCCGCAGTCCGCGCAGCGTCAAAAGCCCGCGGAATTCCGTGCAAAGTCTCAAAAAGTATTTTTCCCTGCCCCTTTTCCACAGAAGGGTTGGGAACCCTGTAGGTGAGCCTCAATTCTTTTCCCAACTGGTTTTTAGCGAAAAAGTCCGGATACTTGCTCAATAATTTCTCCACCACCTGGTTATCAGCTTCCTTTCCTTCCCCATCCCACATCTGCTCCGTGCATCCGAGCTGGGAGAACGCGAAATACGCCTCGCGCACCTCGGCTTCCCCGCTGAGCACCTCGGAATCCGAGAAGAAAGGCACCGCTATATTGTCCGGGTGCTGTGTGCTCATGCATCTGGGCGTTTGCATGATTCAGTTTCTCCACAAAAATTAATATTCTGCCTGTTTAGGCGAAAAAATCAGGTTTATAAAGCAATTCAGCGAAGCAAAATTATGTCCCTCCAATCCATCCTTGAGGAGATACAGGGCACCCTGAGCACAATCGCTCCTGCGCTTTCCGTAATTCTCATAATCCTGAGCGGGATGCTCTACGCTTTCGCGCAGATGCAGCCCGCAGAGGTGCGGGGCAAATACACGACCTATGCCATAAGCATGTTCATAGGCGGAGTGATAATAGCGGCCATAACGGTCGCGGCCCCGATGATAGCCCAGAAATCCCAGGGCATCCTGGTACCTTAGAATCGCACCTGCGTGTGAACCCATGACAGAACTTCTTGCGGGCTGGCAGGGAATTGCCGGCACCGCGATTATCATTTCAATAATACTTTCGGGCATTGCCCTAGGCCTGGGGCGCGGCTTTTCCATCAAACGCTTGGAGCGCTTTGGGGCCGACGAGCTCATACAGTCCATACTGAACGCGGCCATACTCGGCTTCGCGGTGGTGCTTTCCACCATGGCGCTCCAGGTAGGTACCGAGCTTGCCCCCCAGGCCAACATAACCTGCTTCGCCAATTCCACTCCTACTGATTACGTGCTGTGCGATATAAATTCCACGCAGCAGTCCTCGTTCGGGCTGGGCCAGCAGCTGGTTCGCATAGGCAACGTCCTTGCCTATTACCAGACTCTTTCCCTGGATTTCGGCAACTTCTCCATCCAGCCGCTCGCGAACCTGAACAGCGTCTCAACCCAGATTTCCAATTCCCTATACTCATTGCAATTCTCCTCGTTCGCATCCTCAATCAACGCCCAGTTCCTCTCGTTCATCTCCTCCAGCTGGTTCGGCGTGATATTCGCATCCGGCTTGGTGCTCCGCAGCTTCTTCCTTTCCCGCAAATTCGGAGCGTTCCTCATAGCGGCAGCGTTTTCCCTGATTATTTTTTACCCGCTCATGATAATGGCATTCCAGCCCCCCACGGTGCAGCTCCAGCAGGCCAACTCCACAGTCTCCGCGTTTCTTTCCAACCCGGCCTACGCAGCGGTCCCGATAATAGATTTGAACGACAACTACGCAATCGGAGGGAAGCTCTACAACATGAGCTTCGCAGGCGGCCAGGACTTCACCGGCGATTTGACCGTGCTCAGCCAGCAGGCTACTGATGCATCAGCAGCGGTTTTCTTCTATTCCATCATAGTCCCGGTGCTCGCCTTCTTAGCCACCCTCGTGCTCATAAGGGAGCTCTCCTCCTCTTTCGGCGGG
>JAQTMJ010000071.1 GCA_028714395.1 Candidatus Iainarchaeum sp.
GTCCTCTATGTTCTTTATCAAGTTCTCGTTGGTGCCCGGCACCTCCACGTCTATCTGCGACGTTCCCACTGCGCGCACGCTCACTTCTGTGAGCCCGAGTACCGATGCCCTGCTCTTGATTATCTGCACCATGTCGTTCATGGTGGTCTGGTCCACTGGATGCTCGAGCACCACGGGTATCCTGGTCCCACCTGAAAAATCAATGCCGAATTTTACCCCGTTTATGGCCACGTTGGCCAGGGCGAGCACTATGAGCAGCGCCAGGGAAAGGAAGCGCGCGGTCTTGTTCTTCCAAATTGTGGAGAACATCCCGAAAAGGAAGAACGCAAAGAGTATGATGAGGCCGGCGTAGGCTGAGTAAATCACTATGCCCACTAGGAAGAGCGCGAAAAGCGCCAGCAGCAACTGGTTTCTCTTCTCGCTGAGCAGGTCCATCATATTTTTCCCTCCACGTGAAGCAGGAGCGTGACCGCGTTTATGCCCCAGGTGGCGAATATGTCGCCAAAGAGGCCCGCAAGCGCAACTCCGGAAATTTCAGAATAAATCGAGATGTGGGTGTAAAGGCTTATTATGTAAAGGATGAGGAACGCGAACAAAGCTGTAACGCTCATCGTGACTCCTGTGTGCATCGCATCAAAGGCTTTCTCCCTTGGATCCCCCGCGCGCTTGAGCATCCTCATGGTGAGCAGTATGTCCGTGTCCAGCGAAAATCCCAGAATCATCAGCAGGGCTGCGAAGGAAGCGAGCGTGAACGGGATGCCCAGCAATCCCATGGCGCCCAGTGCGATTATTATGTCGCTTAACGCTCCGGTGAGCACCGCCACGCTGGGTATGAAATCCCTGAAGAATATGAACACCAGCAGGGTGGTGAGGACCGCGGCTATCATGGCAACGTTGAGCGCGTTGGTTATGAACTGGGCGCTCAGCGCCGGGCTCACGCTCTGGAGGCTGAACGAGCTGTAGCTCACGTACTTGTCTATGGATTTGGAAATTACTCCTTTGTAATTGTCATATACAGCGCGGTAGGAGCCGGAAACCGCGGACTTGAGGGTGTTCAGGTTGGTGAAGTTCTCGGCTTTTGAATCGTTGCCCGCAAGCGTGAAAAGGGAATCTGAAATGTTGTTGAGGTCTTTCCTTCCGGCCAGGTACTGGTCCATGTAGGATGCGTTTCCGTTCGCCTGGGCCTCAAGCCTTGCAACCTCGTCCAGCTTCGTGTTGAACAATCCTATCAAAGTGTCCGCTTCCACCAAATCAGGGTTCTGGGGTATTTCCACTTCCGCCTTTTCCCCGAACGAGGTTGTGTACACTTTCACCGTTCCGCTGATGCCTTCCTGGGCCAGGTTCACTCTCAGCTGGTCAGGGTCCACGTGCTGCTTCAAGTCTATTATGATTAAAGTTCCGCCCTGGAAATCCACCCCGAGCTTTATCTGAGGGATGAAAAAAAGCGAGATTATTATCAGGGCTAGCGGGAACACTATGAGCCTGCGATAATCGCCCTGGTAAATGTTAGGAATCATCTAGCATCACAAATGAGCAAAGTTGAATTGTTTTGGACGGTGATATTTAAAAAAGGATGCAAAATCAATCATTTCTTGCTCACTTTCTCCTCCCTGAGCACCATCTTCGCAATCATGAACACCACGAACGCCATTATCAGGAAGTTTATGAGCGCGCTCAGGAAGTCGCCCCATTTCAGGAGCAGCGGCCCCAGGGCGAGAGTCGCGGTTTTCCAGTCGCCGTTCGGGAGCACTATCCCTACGATGGGCATTATTATGTCATCCACGAGCGCCTTTATGAGCGTGTTCGTGGCCACGGCCATGATGAACGCCACCGCAAGGCCCATTACCTTGTACTCATGCATAAAGTCCTTGAATTCCTGCATCAATCCCATGAATCCACCCTAAGCAGGATAAACAGATATAGATTATATAGTTTTCTTTTAGGGGTGAAACCACGCGGGGGTTGCTTGGGGTGAAGCACCAATTCGTCGTCGAAACGACGAATGGTCCACAAGCCGATGCGTCGACTTGTCGGACTTTAGGGGGCGGAGCCCCCTGAAGGGCTCATGGACTGGGAGGGATTTGAACCCTCAGCCTCATCGATGCGAACGATGCGATCTGCCGTTGATCTACCAGCCCGAGGACTAGGAGTATATTAGAAATAAAAAGGAATAAAAGGGCTACTTCTTCTTCATCCCTGTAAAGCCCTTGATTGCCTCCAGCAACTCAATCGGAGTCACGAACACGATGGAGTTGCCGTCAAACGCCGCTACGTTCGAGATTGTGAGCAGGGTCTTGAGGTGCAAACCGCCCGGAGTGCTTGCAAGCATCTGCGCGGCCTTCGCCACCTTTTCAGATGCCATGAGTTCGGCCTCGCTCTCTATTATCTTGGCCCGCTTCTCCCTCTCGGCTTCTGCCTGCCTTGCCATTATGCGCTTCATGTCCGCAGGAAGCTCTATGTCCTGTATCTTTATGTTGGTGACGTCGATGCCCCATTCCGTGGTTTCCTTGTCCACGATGATTTTGATTTCGTTCGCGACTTCGTCGCGGTTGGAGAGCACAGCGTCCATTTCCTTGCTGCCGATCACGTCCCTCAAAGCGGTCTGGGCGTACTGGGAAACAGAATAGTGGTAATCCTGGATTTTAAGGACCGCCTTTTCCACGTCTTCTACCTTGAAGAATACAACGCCGTTAACGCCCATCGGCACGTTGTCCTTGGTCATCACTTCCTGCTTCGGGATGTCTATGGTGAGTATGCGCGTGTCCACCTTCCGCATGGTCTGTATTATGGGGATTATGAAATTTATGCCCGGGCCTGCGATGCCTGAGAATTTTCCCAGGGTGAATATTATCCCGCTTTCGTACTGCATCACTATCCTTATGGATGCGATTGCAATCACTCCCGCGCCCACTATTATTACAGGCGCACAGCCAATCAAACCCGTCACCAAATCAAGTGCCATTTTTCCACCCCAATAGTTTCGTTAGGATAATGTGATGCACAATATAAAAACTTTTGCAGAGTAAAGCATGTGCAATAGCCCCGTAGTCTAGCGGTCAAGGATACGAGGCTCTGGAAGTTTCGGGTATTATGTTTGGTCTCGGAACAGGAGTCACCTTGTGACACCGGTTCGAAACCTTTGGACTGCGGTTCAAAATTTGCCGCCAAAGGCGTCAATCCGGTCGGGGCTATTGATAATCTCTAAAAAAGAGTTTCTTTTTTGGGGTGAAACCATTAGACCTTTTTTCTTTCTAAGAAAAAGGGACCTCGAAAACCGAAGGTTTTTGAGGGACAGTCGCCGTTTTTAGGCGACTGGATATTGGGCAGGGGTGGCGGTTGTTTTTGTCGTCGCTACGACAAAAGCCCGCCAAATCGCCAACGGCGATTCAAGCCCCTGCATTCACTGCGTTCATGCAGGGGTGGCGGAGCCCGGTCAAACGTGCCAGATTCAGGGTCTGGTGGCCTAGCGCCTGCGCAAGTTCAAAAGCTTTCGCTGATGCGAAAATTCGTCAGCAAGCTGACAATCTTGCCCCCTGCATTTTATTTTAAAATGAACATCGCCGAAGAACCATTCGGCGATGAATCCCAAAAACTGAGTATCGAAATAGCAAGACGGGATGCCAGTCGCCAGTTTTTGGGATGAAAGAGCTTTTGGCAGCAGCCGAAGCGACTCCTGCATCTTTCTTCTTTACGATCGCGACATAGTCTACTCAATATCTCTGCTGAATTTCATGTCCAGCACTAGAAGGCGCTGGCACTGCAGACGGATGTGTGACACCTTTGAACGAGTACCGAATGAACACACGGTTCTTCGGTACCGAAGCCGCGCAGGCTTGCGCGGTCATTCAAGGGTGTCAGTGGCCCAGGCTTGCACCTGGTAAGGAGAAATAGTGTGAAAAGATATAAAAATAGTTGACAAATGTTTCAGAGCTTGCCGAGCAGCTCAATCGCTGCCGCGAGTTGCTCAGGGGTGCCTTCAACCACGAGCTTCTGTCCTTCCTTGATTATCCTCACTTTGGCGGTGTCAGTTTCACTCATAAGCGAAGACTGGACACTGGCGACCGTTTCTGCGGCGCCCCCTGCGGGGGCGATTTCTTCGACTGCCCCGATACGGACGGACGACCTGAGGAGGGCGACGTCCCGCCTGAAGCCGACGTAGCCGCGCCTAATGTTCCGGCATAGAACGGCATGTTGGCAACAAGCTCCTCTGGGACAGGTTTGTATCTCCCATGCTCATCCTTTGCAAGGAGTACGACATTGAAAAAATCATTGTTTTTGGGCTTGAGTTGGCCAGTGTTGGTTTTGTGAATTACCTCCAGCTAAGTCAGACGTTGGGGATGGACAGTAAAAACATTTTGGGCATTCATCAGAATCACCTTATTTGTTTGTTCTGATAATATTCTGGTCGTTATGTTTAAAAATCCATGTTTTAACACAAAATATGCGAAAGGCAAGGTTTAAAAGTATAATGGACATTATACTTACCATGATTATAGAAAGGCCAAGCGAGGTAAAAAGGATAACGGAAACCAGAAAATGGTGCTTCGTATACGGCAGGCGCAAGACCGGCAAATCCTATTTGGTGGAGAATTTCACCACCTACCAAGATTATTTCTTCGTGAAGCGCGACCGCACGGTGATAACGAAAAGGGACAACAGGATGATAGGCTACGAGGCATTCCTAGAAGTACTCCGCCGCGAGCTGGAGGAAGGCAAGACCGTGGTTGTTGACGAATTCCACCGGCTCGGCGAGGACTTCTTCGACATGCTGCACGCCGCCAGGAAGGAGGGCAAGCTCATCCTGATTTCATCTACGCTTTTCCTGTCCAAGAGGATGCTGAATGGCAAATCCCCGCTGCTGGGTTTTTTCGCCGAGATGCCGGTGCGGCTCATATCCCTGGACGATACACTGCATAAGCTGGGCGAATATAAGATAGGGAAAAAGGAGATGGTCGAGCTGGCCATACTGCTAAGGGAA
>JAQTMJ010000072.1 GCA_028714395.1 Candidatus Iainarchaeum sp.
TGCGCGGGTTCGCCCAGCTGGTGATGAAAATCAGCAATGGAATAAGCGAGCCGAACCTGGTGCTGTTTTTCGTGCTTCTGGAAGCCCTGATTTCCGCAGTGCTGCTATTCGCCTTCTTTCAGGTCAAGATTCTTTAGCAAGGATGTTACATTGAGGAACTCGTTGAGCCTTTCGTAATCCGACACCCTGCCCACGTCCACCCAGTATTCGCTGAGCATGTACGGGTTTATCTTCTTCTTTGCCGCAAGCACCCTGGGGAACACGTGCTTCGCAAAGTCCTCCCTGGGCTTTATGTATTCGAATATTGCCGGCTCAAAAGCGTATATGGCCGTGTTTACCAGAAAATCGTACTTCGGCTTCTCGCTGAAGCTCGCAACCTGACTGTTTTTCACCTCCACAATCCCATATTCAAGCTGCATCTCCTTTTTAGTGAGCGCCATGGTGGCTATGGCTCCAGACTTTTTATGCGCGGCCATCATATCCCTAAGGTTTATGTCCGTGAGGTGGTCGCCCATCACCACAAGGAAGCTCTCCTTTATTTTCCCTTTGTAATCCAGTATGGAGCCCGCGGTGTTTTTAGGCTCATCCTCCTCCGCGTATTCTATTTCAACCCCGAACTTTTTCCCATCCCCGAAATATTCCTTTATCGCCTCTTTCTTGTAGCCCACTGTGAGGATAAGGTCGGTAAATCCATTGAGCCTGAGGTTCTCCACCACATACTGCAGGATGGGCTTCCTTCCCATCTTGAGCATAGGCTTCGGGAGTGAATAGGTGTAGGGCCTTAATCTAGTGCCCTGCCCGCCGCAAAGAACGAACGCTTTCATTAAACCACCTTCAAGATTTGTGCAAACCAGAGAGAATTAGATTGGGGAGAATTATTTATATATGTGAGCGAACGGCGTGCTACTGCATCCCTCCGCACCATTTCTCGTATTCTTTGTTCACTCCATCCAGTTTTATCTTTACTATCTCCGGCACCTCGTATGAATGCCCAGTCTTGAGCGCATTCTCCGCGCCTGCAACTTTTTCGTCCGGGGTTTTCGCAATGAGCACATACTCGCTCTCCTCAGCGAGCTTCCCCTTCCACTTGTAGATTGATGAATAGGATTTGAGTATGTTCACGCAGCAGCACAATCCGTTCTCGACGAGATTTTTCCCGGCCGCCTGCGCTTCCTTCATGTTCGGAAAATTCGAGTAGATGAAGTACATGGGCAGTTATTTTCCGCAAACAAATTAAAAGCTGAAATTTCATCCCGAAAAATATTATGAACTAAATTAGAAAAACTGCGACAATTTTTTCAAGCAACGTCATTATATTTTTTCCCCTCGCACTCCATTCCATGCGAGACCTAGCGCCCCACATAACCCGGCAGAGGCTGGTGATAGAAGCTTATTTTGAAATCCCTATCCGAAAAACCACGTTCTCAGTTTTTTCAGGGGAATCACAAAAGAGCTAGACCTCCGTGCATACGGAAGGCCGACCATACACGCTACCGGCAACATCGGAAAAGCGGTAAACCAGGGCTTTGATGCCTTCGTTCCGCTCATAGATTCGGGCATCGCACTCTATGTGTGGGGCAACGCAGGATTCTTCTCGACCGTGATTTACACTCGCAAGAGATTCGACAGCAGGAAAGCAGTCAATTTCACGAGGCGCTTTTTCAAGTCAAAACAAATCACATACAGCAGATTCTAGCGCAAATTCATGGGGAAAATAGCGTACACCACCATTTAAAAGCACATTTAGACATGTCTTCTAACATGCAAAAGCGGCAGGATTACTGGCTGGCGCATCCTCCAAAGCAGCCCAAACGTGAGATTGGGGAATACATCAGACGACATCGTATCCCAGTTCCCGATACTTATTCCACCTTAATAGCTGCAAAGAAATCCGGCAAACCACTAATAGCCAGAAGTGAGCATCCGCAGGATTATGCTGGCGCGTCCGGAGTAGCTGAAAGCCCGAGAATCAGGAATGATGGTGGAAAGCTTGCATGGGTTCTTCCATCCTATCTTCTATTAGGAGACTGCGAAGGAATACTTCCGCAGCCGGATTCTGAATCGAATATATTGAAGGTCATCCAATCGAGTTCTACCAGCATACCTATCCACTGCCGGCTAGCCGGCATAAATGAAGATGCCTTCAGGCGCGACTTGACATTTTCGCTCTGGGAGCTGCTCCCCGGCTTAAATCTCAAAATCTGCGGCGATTCATCTATCGAAGGCAGATATCATGTAACTGCCCTGTACGGATCATCTGATGGAATCCATGTATGCGGTTATGCCGTATACGACAAGGATAAGACAACGATTCGTCACGATTTTAGAACTGAAAACTTTTTCAATGACAACAGGAACAGCCTAATTGAGCTATATGAGAAAATCTGCAATCTCGACCGGTTCAATCCTAATCACAGACCAATAATTGAGGTACAGTATTGGGACGGCAAGCTTTACTTTCTTCAGTACCATCGTGCAAGGGATTTTGAACCTGCCACGTTCGTTCTTGACAGGCCGAGAGAGAAAAACGAAATTGAAGCGCTTTTCGTTCGTGGTGCTACTCCGCCGAATGGCTCAATCTGGAAAACTACATTCTGTTATTCCCTCGCCATCAGAGACGGAATGAAGCAAGTCCCGCCAGAAGATGGCTCCTTTGACCATCCCCCCGATCCGATACGCACAAACCATATGGCCGGCAGCCGGAAGCTTCAAATCAAGTCTACTGATTATTTTCCCCGGATAATGGCCGGCATATCAATGCACACTCCGATATCCGAGCTCTGCAAGCCCCAAGTCTTCATTGTTGCTGATGAATCACGTTTCCCCCAATTTAAGTGTGGCCCAATTATGAGTAGGTTTTTGCCTAGTGTTGTCAGTCCATATTATAGGGCGGTCGAAGAGTTCCTCAAGGGCGACCGCTATCAACTTGACATCAAAGTAACATCAGACGGCAACAGGGCTTATCTAGAAGTATTGGAAAACCCATTAAAAACCTATTTGCTTTATGCCTATGGCTGTCTTCTCGAGATATGGAGAAAAAGAGGCCGTTTCCGAGATGCTGTCAACAACAAATTCGATAAAATCATAAAACAATTGGTAGCAGTGGATTAACTCCATCTCATATCCAGTCTCTGCTATTTGCCCCTTCCTTTTATCAGATTGGTGTAATCCACCAATGGTTTGGGGAATGGGCCCGTCCAGATTCGAACTGGAGTTTTTCGCTGTGTAAGAGCGACGTGTTAACCACTCCACTACGAGCCCAAGGATGCAACAAACCGGAAACTACAGATAATAAGAAACAGAGAAAATAAAAACCTTAGAACGTTCTCATCGAGAACGGCTTTATGAAAAGGTAGTGCTTCTCCTTCCCCTCCAGCTCGCCCATTATCCTGTGCGCGAACATCAGCGCCGGGTCAGCAATGGAAGGTATGCGCTTCTTCACGTCATCGAAATTCTCGAACGCCTTCTTCTCCCTCTCGCCGAGCAGCGCCTCCAGGTGCTTCTTCCCGACCCCGGGCAGCAGCTCCAGCTGGTGCACCCTCATGGATATGGGCCCGGCCTTGTTCAAAAAATTCACGAATTCCTGCTCGTGCTCTATTATGGCTGGCTTCATTATGGCCTCCAGGTTCTCCTTGGCGTTCTGGGTGAGCTCGGAATAGCTCAATTTGCCCTTTATCCTGCTCACCTCGTTCCTCTGCTCCTTCCCTATGTAAACTTTTTGCCCTATGGAAACGGTTGCCTCGGGCTTGAGCGTGGCCTCCAGCAGGGTGAAGAACTGGCTGCCCACCATCTGCACCAGAGGCTCCTTCCTCACGTCGCTGGACCTCCCGCCCGGGAGATAGTCAAGTATCCATCCGTTCTCCTCCATCCTTCACACCGTCATTTGAAAAGCTTCAGTATCTCTTCCGCCTCCTCCTGGCTCAAGTCAATCTTGTCCTTGAGCGCCATGGTCCTTACGGTTTCCGCGTATTTCGGGGAAACGTTCACCAGGCTCACCGCGACCTCGCGCGTAACCCTCTTGTTCTTCATTATCTTTTCCACCAAAGCTTCCGCTTCCTTCCGGGTGTATTTTGCGAACTTCTTCGCGTAGTCCTGGGTCTGCTTCTGCTCGTAGCCCAGTTCGCCCTCCTTTTCCCTGCCTTCCAGTATGTCCCTGGCTTCGGCAACCGTTACTGGATGGGTTCCGTTGACCTTCATGCGCCCACCTTTTTCCTGGATTTCTTCGCACCGAGCTTGAGCATGTGCACCGGGCTCACCACAAGGGTTTTTTCCAGCCCGCCGTCCTTTATCCTCACTATGTACGCGGTCCCCTGCTTCCTGAGCACCTGCCCGCCTACGCCGTTGTACCTGGGGTGCGGAAGGCCCTTGAAATAGGGGCCTATGCTTATGACCACGTGTTCCCCTGGCTTGAACGGCTTCACGAAATCGTTTGCAGTTAGCGTCCTTTTTTTCCTGGTGGATTTCGTCCCTTTTGAGAGGAATCCTTTTGACCTTTTAACCATATTTACCTACCTCTAACCATAAGCTGAATGCGACAGAGCATTTTTAATTTGGTGTCAGGGGTTTTTAAGCATTCCCTTTTTAAATCCTTTTAAATAAGCATGGTTTGCTTATTCTCAAATTGTGCAGGGTGATTGCTTGGCAAAAGGTATCGATTTCGTCATTACCAACATCGTTTCTTCAGCCAATCTTGGATTGGAGCTTGACTTGTTCTATATCGCGCAGAAGATAAAAGAAATAGAGTACGAGCCCGAGCAGTTCCCAGGGGCAATACTCAAGTTCAAGGAGCCCAAGGCGTCGCTCCTGCTCTTCAAGAACGGGAAAGTGGTGTGCGTCGGGTGCAAGGACGAGGAAACCATAGCAAAAACCCTGGACAAGACCGTGAAGCTGCTAAAACCCTACGCGAAAAAAATACTGACCAACAAAAAACCCACATTCGTGGTCACCAA
>JAQTMJ010000073.1 GCA_028714395.1 Candidatus Iainarchaeum sp.
GATTCTCACGCGGTTTTAGCGTTCTTATTGGACGTATGTCCAAATTAACCTTTAATATGCAGGGTCAGAATTTACCCTATGGCCGAAGAATCAACGCTCGCTGTGCTCCAGAAAAGATGGGAGAGCGTATGCAAAGTCCTGTTCAAAGCTAATTTGGGCAGCATGGAGGATTATTCGGAGTGGCTCGGCAGGGACAACGAAAAATCAATCCGCGAAAAATCCTCGGTTTCAGAAAAGGAGGTATGCCTTTTCGTCCCTTACCCCAAAAACGCAAAATACGTAAGCTTTGACGAAGTGGAAAAAATCCCAGAATCCAAGCCGTTGAGCATAAACGACATCAAAGATATTGATTCCTTGGTCTCCTCGCTGTCCGAGAGCTTCTATTACTCGGGCAACGTGGTGCTCGGCAACTCAGGGCACGTGGAAAAGAGCTCCAACATAGGGGACAGTTTCTACATGTACGAAACCGGGAGGCTCAACGATTCCCGCTACATAGGCTATTCCACGCTCGGGCGCCTGAACCAGGACTGCTTCGGCTGCAACGGAATCGGTGAATCCCAGTTCTGCGTGAAATGCTACGAGACTTTCAGGGACAGGCGCTGCTTCGAGCTGTGGATGGGTCAGAGATGCTCGGACTGTTTTTACTCGCACAACCTGAGCAGCTGCCAGGACTGCTTTTTCTGCTTCAACCTGAAGAACACCAGGCACGCCATAGGCAACCTCAAACTTACATCGGACAAGTACAATTCCATAAAGGCGCACCTGATTTCCCAGATAGCCGAAGAGCTAAAAAGGAACAAGCGGATTCCCTCGCTCATAGAAATAGTGGGCAAAGCTCCCCTGGAAAAGCCGGCCTATTCCGGGCAGCTTCCGGAGCAAACCGAAGCAAGCGATAAAAAATCAATAGAAGAGGCATTTTCCAAAACCGCCCAGGTGCTTTTCGGTAAGCCCCTTTCATTTGGGATGGATTCCTGCAACTCATGGCTGCAGAACAACCTGCATGCCCAGGAAACCTGCACATCCGCGTTCAGCGGCAAGCCGGTTTACCGCTGGGACTATTCATGTTATTTCAAACTTCCGAAAAACAGGCTGCTCAAAGAATCCGAGGCCCAGGCAATCGGCCCAACACTCAAGCTTTCCGCAAAGGAAATAGAGGGCATTGCACTCTCGAACGCCCATGAGCGCATAGGCAAAATAGCTTTCTTCACCCCAGAATACTACGACGGCGCCAATTACAACCTGATAGAATGCGCCACCTCCACAGAATCCATGAACTGCTACCGCTCCTCGCCCATCATTTTCTCCAAATACTGCGGCTACACCTTCTGGCCCAGGACCACTTCCTATGTTTTCGGGTGCGACAGCATCCTGGATTCCGTGTGCTGCATAAACTGCTACAATTCGGTCAAGCTGAACCGGTGCTTCGAGCTCTACCTGTGCAGGGACTGCTCCGATGTTTATTTTTCGCACAACTGCGAGAACGTGCACCAGAGCATGTTCTGCTTCAACACCAAGAACAAGAAATACGCCATAGGCAATAAAGAATTCGCACCGGACGAATACGCAAAAATCAAGAGTATGCTTCTTGGCCGGATTGCAGGCGAGCTGGAGGCCAAAAAAGAAGTGAAATATTCGGTATTCAATATCGGCTCGCGGAATTAGTTTATGCAAGGGGGAGGATTTGAACTTGTGTAGACGCTAGGTCACAGGATATCTGTCTCCAGTTCCGGTTTCAGTTCCGAAACAGAGCCTTAAGTCCTGCGCGATTGACCGGGCTCCGCCACCCCTGCATAAAATGAAAAATTGCAGGGGACAAGATTTTCACAAATAGGATAGGAGCGGACGTGTTTTTATGCCTTCTTCTGCTCGGTTTTAGCCTCTTTAGTTTCAGCCTTGGCCAGGTCAGCGCTTTCGCTCTCGGAAAGCTCCTTGAGGAAATCCTCCTCGTTTATGAAGACGTAATTCGCCTTGGAGAATTTGGAATAGAATTTCTTCTGCTCCTCGTATTTTATCGGCGCCTGCACAAGCAGGCTCAACCCTTCCCACATGCCGAACCAGCCCAGCGGAGTGAGCAGGGTCCCGAGCACCTGGGCGCTGTGCGAAGCCGGGAAAATATCCGACGAATAGTATGTGAGCAGCAGCACAACGAACCCCACCGCAAAGTACACTCCACCCGCGCCCTTCCTTTTGCCTATCTCCATATCCAGCTCCTTTATCTGTATCTGGAAGTATTCCTTGAGCCTTTTTTTGATAAGGCTCTCAATGCGCCCGGAGCGCATCACCGCAGGGATAGAAAACCTTATTTCAATGTCCCCTTTCCTGTTCTCCACATACCTCTTCTGCATCTCCTTCATGAAATCGTCGGAAAGTATGCGGTGCTCGTAGCCCGAAGGGTCGAAATCCGAGAATATGTCGTCGTATGTGTCCAATGCAATATGCAGCAGGTTCAGCAAGGAAGACGGTTTTTTCTCCTCAACTTTCTTTGAAGGCAGTACGGGGTCCGGCATAAATTCCCTTAACAGGCGTACATTAAAAAAACTGTCTTTCGCGGAACGCGCTGAATCCTTTACCAGGCCTGGAAAATTACTTTATTTTCCAGAGCACCAGCAGGGAGCCGATCAGGGTAAGCAGGTTCCCCACAAATATGTCCATGGCCCCGCTAAGATAGGAATTAATTACCAGGAGCGCAATTCCTACCGCGCCCACTGCCGGCAAAGCCTTTATTATCTCCTTTTTCCCCTTGGAAAGGTGGAGGAACTGCAGCACCCATCCCAGCGCGATAAGCACCAGGCCCACGAAGCTCAGATACGCAACTTCCACCGCATCACCCATTTTCGTTATACTCCAACATTTAAATTTTTTCCATCTTTCTATATGCGGGTGAAAAACATGCGGTTCGAAGCTTTCATAATGCTGCTCGGTTTGCTCCTCCTTCCGAGCCTGTCATTTGCCATTGACTGCACCTGCGACAGCTGCAATAGCTGCAATTCAGCCCTGCAATCCTCGAACTGCACCACAATACGGGTTACTGCAGACATCAGCGCGTCCTCGGATTGCATCACTTTTTCCCAGGGCACTTCTGGCAAGACATTGGACTGCCAGAGCCATGCAATCATTGGAAGCGGCACTTCAACCGGCATTACAATTTACAGGAGCGATCGGAACACCGTAAGGAGATGCAGCGTGAGGGATTTCGGCACCGGTTTATTGCTGGACCATTCGGACAGCAACACGGTATCCCGCATAACCGCCTCAGGCTGCAATACCGGCATATCCCTTATTTCCTCGGATTCCAACGAGCTCAGCTCCCTGAACGCCACCAACAATACCTATGGAATTAAAATCGATTCCGGGAGCAGCGACAACCGTTTGGTGGACACAGTTGCCTGCGGCAACGATTTATACTCAGGCTATGATTTTTACGACCACAGCATTTACAACAACGAGACCGATACCACCTGCGACCTGGCCTATCCAGATGGCGTATGCACCCGTTCCTGCGCTGCGCTGAGCTGCGAGGACGAATGCACTGCGAATGAAACAAGGTGCGAGGGCAACCGCATGCAGAAGTGCATCTACGACAATGACCTGTGCACAAGATGGGCCAACTGGCAGACCTGCGCGCTGGGCGAAGCGTGCAGCAACGGTGCGTGCATTTCCACCTGCCAGGATGAATGCGCCCAGAGCCAGACCAGATGCGCAGGCGACCGGGTGCAGACATGCGTGCGCATAACCACCTGCTACAGTTGGAACACCCTTGCAGTGAACTGCCCATCCGGCCAGACCTGCATAAACGACTCCTGCAGGTTCGCGTGCGCAGGCGAGTGCACTCCGAACCAGACCCGTTGCGACGGGGCGAATTTGGAAATCTGCGTTCAGAGCTCCTCCACCGGATGCTATTTCTGGAACCCGCAAAACTGCGCCCCGGGCCAGGCGTGCAGCAACGGAACATGCATCCAGGTATGCAGGGGCGAAGGCGAAGTAGTTAGTCAGGATGAGCAATGCTGCCCCGGGCTCCAGCAGATTCCCTCAAAATCAGCGCCCTACCAGGAATTGTTCTGCACTGCGAAATGCGGGGACGGAATTTGCGACAACCAAACCGAATCAGAGTACAACTGCCCTGCGGATTGCTTCCTCAAGGCGCCCACCGTGGAGCTGCTGTTTCCTCCAGACGGAGCTTCGCTTTACTCCCCAGTGGCACTGGTTTTCGGGGCCGAGGGCAGTTCGGGTCTCACCTGCTTTGCGACAATAAACAATTCCGTTTACGGGAACCGCACTGTATTGAATGGGACAAATTCCACGCTTTTCGATTCCCTCCAGCCCGGAGCCTATTCCTGGAACGTATCGTGCACAGATGCAAACGGCGTTGCAGGTGTTTCATCCACCCGTGAATTCAATGTGCTCAGCAAAAATCTATTGGACCAGCTGGGCGCGCTTTTAGATTCCATTGTAAGCTGGTTCACATGCCTTTTCGATTCAAGCTGCAAATGATGAAATTCTGGCCCCGGATGGAAAATAACTTCAAGTTCGGTTTATTTTCTTTTTATGAGAGGAAAGCCCCTATCTTTGGAAACCATCTAACTTTCTAAATATTCGTTTTTCCAGCAAAAACCAGCAATGTAACTACAGTTACATTTCTAACCTGAGCGCTCTAAATTCGGTTTTCAGCTCGGTTTTTATATAAATGAAAACGTAATGTATCTATGCAAAATTCGCGCACAGACACAACAGCATTATTAGCATGGATTGTTGTAGTTCTCTTTGGTCTTGGTTTAGATAGCATTACTGAGCAAGGTTTTTTCACAATATGGAATATTTTTGTGACACATAACAACCCATTTGGTCCTGCCCTTAATCTTCTGGCGCAACTTCTAACTGTAGGGGGTGTAGTTGCCTTTTTTTCCGAAATTATTGGTCTCACTAAGAGATTGTTG
>JAQTMJ010000074.1 GCA_028714395.1 Candidatus Iainarchaeum sp.
CTATGCGCTCAACATTGGCGAGGCGGGGCAGAAACCGCCCCGCAACGGAGAAGAGGGCGAGCCTTCCTAAGGCGGAGAGCACGAATACCACCTTGAAGGCGTCAATGTAGCCGAACCCGGATGAGATTAGGAACGCGAGTGCGGCCCCGCCTGAGATGGTTCCGAGAAATATGCCTCCGTTGAACGCAAGGTTCCTGTGCGCGAAGCGCTTTTCCTTTCCGCTTTTGGAGATTTCAAACAGGTAGTCGAAAGCTGCAAGGTTTATTCCGCTCCACACCAGGCCTGAGAACGCTTCCGCGAAAAGCGCCTCGAACGGGGTATTGATATGCAGCCAAAAAAGCGGAACGAAGATGGAGAGGAAACCGTTTGCTATCAGCACCTGCCTGCCCCCGTATTTGCTTATCACTATCCCCCAGCCAGGATAGGCGAGGACTGCGAAGAGTATCTGCACGGCCAGCACCAAGGAGTAAGACAAATAGTCAAAGTTGAGGTTCTCGAGCATGTGTATGTTGAAGAACGGAGATGCGAAATACACGACAAAATTGAGGATGAATGTCACTGCCAGGAAACCAGGCAGGACCGTGCCCCCCTCCTTTCCGGGAGCGCTGCGGCGCTTGCGGGGCTCATAGTGCCTTTTCAGCAGGAACGCACTGGCGAATCTCGCGAGCGAGGCTATGAGGAAACGGATGGAGAATCCGTAGAGCACCTGCGCGGGAGGGAACAGGTTGAGGATGACTCCCGAAGCGCCGAGACAGATAAGTGCGGCCATGAACATTATCTGGTTCCTTCTGCCCAACCATCTGGACCTTTGCCCCACAGGTACGACATCCCCAAAAAGAGAGAACCAGATGGGCTGGAGCACTGCGTCCAGGAGGTATATCACCGAAGCCACCAGTATGAGAAGCAGCACGGCCACTTCCCGGCTTGCGGAGGATGCGGCGGAATAGGATAGGATCGAAAGAATGAGCCATGCGACGGCCTGGAGAGCCGCGCCGCTGAAGAGCACCTTAGCCCTGTTCTTCACCAAGTTTCTGAACGAGGCAGTCACTTCGCCGCCCAGACCGGTGAGGAGATAGGGCAGCGAAGTGAGCACGCTCAGCTGGGAAATTGTGGCGCCCAACGCAACTCCCATGGGCAGGAGGAACGCCCTGCCGGCATATTCCATAATGTTCGCGAAGCTCCCTTCGACTACGGAATCGCGCATTGTCCTTCTAATCTCCCCCGGTTCGCTCATAAAACGATTTTCTCCGGGGCGTTTAATAATTCGGCAGTTCCACCATCGCCGTAATGCGCTTCCACGATTGTTGAAAATTAGGCGCCTTTGGTGGAATGCGCATTCCTGGTTTTCTCCTTCTGATGTTCTTCCTCAGCTGCCCCGGTTTCGTCTTCACCTGCGCTTTCCGGTAAAACGTCAGGTTTGTGTTTTAAGCCGTTGTGGTAAGCGTAAACCGCAAAGGTTGCGATTATGTTGGTGAGGAATATCACGCTGAACACTATCTCCTGCAGATGCGGAATGGAGATTCCGTTGCTTATTATCACGCCGACCACTACTGCGGCGGCAAGACCGCGCGGAAGCATCGGTATTATCAGGCCGCGCTCGTATTTTTCATCGTCCTTCAGGACCAGCCGATCCGCGATGTAGCGGGCAATTATGAACAAACACACTAAGAGGACGCTTACCGATATCGTTCCGAAAGTCACGCTACCCAGCGGAAACAACATTCCTATATACGCGAAGAAAAAGGTGCGCGTGAAGAAAGTCACCTCGCTCTGGAAATCCTTTATCTTCTCGTCCATCTTGTATTTGGAGATGGAGAAGAAGGAGGGAGGTATGTTCTTTAGGTTCCCGAACACCAGGCCGAAAACAAAGACCGCGAGCGCACCGTTCGCCTTCACCGCCTCAGTAAGCGAATAGGTGATGAAAAGCGCGGCCACGGTGAGCATGTAATCCAGCGTATGCTTTGGGATTTTCTGGAGTATGAAATTCCACGCGAACGCGCCAGCTATGCCGAAAAGTATGGAGATGGCGAAGGAGCTTAGCAGGGAATTGGCGAAATCGCCCAAGCTGAAATCCAGCGTCTTTGCAGCCTGCACCAGGATGAAAACCACGATTATAACGAGCGTGTCGGTGAGAGTGGATTCTATGGTGAGCAGGGACTTGGTTTCATCGCTCGCGCCGGTTTTTTCAGCCATCGCGATTACGATTGCGGATGAGGTTCCGCCAAGCACCGCGCCGACCATCAACGCATCCATTACGCTAAGCTTGAGAAGTGGAACTAGGGCAAGAGTGAAAACCATGCTGAGAAAGAACGCAAAGAAGGTGAAGAGCGTTGATTTCGTAAGCGTCCTGAACACGTTGAATATGTTGAATGAGAGCCCTCCGTCAAAAAGGAGGATTATGAGCGCGAGCACGGCCATAAACGGATAGATTGAACGAATGAGCGAGCCTTCTCCGGTCTCCACTATGCCCAAAGCCGGCCCGAGGACGAAGCCGAACAGCATCAGAATCAGCACTTGGGAGATCTTGTACCTGTCGGCTATGTAAAGGGCCGCGTATCCCACGATTATGGTGAGCCCAAGTATGAAAAAGGCCTCGAACATACGCATCTATCAGGCACATCGTTTATAACTTTTTATATTCGGGCCAAGAATCCGGCGAGCGAAAGGGCCAGGAGCGCGGCTGGAATGAAGAAACGAATGAGGAGAACGTATGGCTTCAGGAGAAGCTTGGGAAGCGCCTTTGCGGACTCTTCCTCGAAATCCTTCCAGACCCATCCCAACGCCAGGACGAGCAGGAGGGCGACCACCGGAAAGGCCAGCACCACCACTGTCCCGTCTAGGTAATCAAGCACCGGCACACCAGCAAATTTCAAGTCCACCGAGGAATAGCTCAAAAGGGATGGGATTGACAGGAGCGCTACCAGCGCGGTCAGGTAGAGCGCGGCTCTTTTCCTTCCAGTCCTCACCGAAAGGTCCACAACGCCGACTTCGGCCATGCTTATCGTGGATGTGAGGGCAACCGAGAAGAGGAGGAGGAAGAACATGGGCATTGCGATGTTGCCGAAAGGCATCTGAAGAAACGCCAGCGGAAGGGTGTCGAAAGCCAGGGTTGCTCCCTCGGAAGGGTTGAGGCCGTAGGTGAACACTATTGGAAAAATTGCGATTCCGGCAATCAGCGCGACTGCGGTGTCCGTGAAAGACACTATGGCCGCTGCGGACGCGGTTTTTTCCTTCTTTTCCGCGTGCGACGCGTAGGTGAACATTATGCCTGCACCCACGCTCAGGGAAAAGAGAGTCTGGGCTATGGCGGCCATCGCGGTCTCTAGGTTCACGCTTCCGAAGTCCGTGTAGAACTTCAGTGCCTGCCCAAGGCCCGGAAGCGTAAATGAGTAAATCAGGAGCGCGAGAAGAATTGCGAAAAAGACCGGCATGAGAACCGAATTCGCCCTTTCTATCCCCTGTCTGAGGTCCATGCGCATTATGAGGAATATCGCCAGCAGAGTGAGCGCGGTGGAGAAAGGAAACATGATGGATTTGGAGTATTCGGCCAGCGGGGCGTAGGCGCCGGAAACAGACGAAAAAAGATATGCCAGCGTCCATCCGGTGACGACGACGTAATAGGAAAGTATCAGGAGGTTCAGCGCGTGCAGTACCAGCGAAATTGGCGAGACGTTCCGCCCGATTTTTGAGAACGCCGGAGAAAGGGGATACGCGAAATACTTTCCGGCAGTGAATTCGAGAATCATCAGCGGAAGCCCTATCAGCGCCACCGAAAGCAGATATATGACTATGAACGAGCCGCCACCATAGGCTCCAGCCATGTACGGAAATCTCCAGATGTTCCCCAGGCCCACTGCCGAGCCTATGGCTGCAAGCAGGAACATGTAGCGGGAGGACCATCTTTCCATACGCCCTAATCTATTGAATAATTCTTTAAAGCCTTAGGCCCGGGTCCGAAGTGCAAGAGGGCAGAACCAGCTGGAAACAGGATGGTTTTTATTTTATTCAGCTCCTTAAACGTATTAAGGGCGGTTTTTCGGCGCTCCGAAGAATTGGAGGTTTATCTGCAGAGATTAAATTCGCCTGCCGGCGAATGCCCTCTGCATTCGCTACGCTCGCGCAGAGATGGCGGAACTTGGTATCGCGCTAGACTTGAAATCTAGTGCCCTTCTGGGCTTAGGAGTTCAAATCTCCTTCTCTGCGAATTTTTTTTCAAACTAGCTAAATCAGGAAGGTTTAGTGCCTCAAATCAACTATGTCGTGCACGTCCGGGCCGGTTCCTAGCAAGGTCACCGGAACCTTGAGCTCCTTCTCTACGTTTTTCACGAATTTCTGCGCGTCCTGGGTAAGTTTTGAGAATTCGCGCACGCCTGCGTTCCCAGGGAATTTCACGTCTATCTTGGTTATTGCGATATCCGTGGCGCTGTTTATGCGCGCTGCCTTCCTCAAGTCGTCGAAATGGAGTTCCTTGCTAGTTCTTCTGGGTCTTCCTGTTACCGTCCCGTATTCCTGGAAGCCTAATTTCACTGCTTCGTCAACAGGAAGCTCGCCTGGGAAAGGCCCGTTGCCCACGCGGGTTGTGTAGGCTTTTATCACCATCACCACTTTATCAATTGATTTCGGGCCAAGCCCCACGTCCGCGGCCACTGAAGATGCGGAAGTGTCCTTGCTGGTCACGAACGGATAGGTTCCATAGTAGAGGGAAAGCATGAATCCCTGGCTCCCTTCTATGAGCACGTCTTTTTCAGAATTCACCTCCTGCACAACGTCGCACATGTA
>JAQTMJ010000075.1 GCA_028714395.1 Candidatus Iainarchaeum sp.
GACAGCTACGACATGGCTATGATGGCTTTTGATGAAGCGGTGAGGAATGCCCTGGCGGTCGGGGCGCGGTTCAGCTACCTTGCCGCGCTTGACAATTTCTCCTGGCCCGACCCGGTCCAGAGCGACAGAACTCCTGATGGCGAATACAAGCTGGCCCAGCTGGTGCGCGCATGCCTGGGCCTCTGCGACTGTGCCAAAGAGTACGGGACCCCGCTGGTTTCCGGGAAGGACAGCATGAAGAACGATTATTACGGAAAAGATGGAAAATATTCGATCCAGCCCACGCTGCTGGTCACGGTGCTGGGCAAAATCGGGGACGTGAGGAATGCCATAAGCAGCGAGTTCAAGGCAGAAGGGGATTATGTTTATGTTTTGGGCGATACCAGGGAGGAGATGGGCGGAAGCGAGTTCGCAAGGCTTTTTGGCGGCACCGGAAACAACAACCCGAAGGTGAACCTGGAGCAGACCGTTCCGCTCTACCGGGCCTTTTCAAAAGCCTGCGAGAACAGGCTGGTGCGCTCAGCCCACGACGCCTCTGACGGCGGGCTTGCGGTTGCGCTTGCCGAATGCAGCTTCCCCAGCGGCATGGGAGTGGAGCTGGATTTGGGAAAGGTGCCTGCGCAGACCCAGAACGAGTATGCGGTCCTGTTTTCCGAAAGCGCCGGGCGCTTCGTGGTGAGCGTGGCACAGAAGGACGCTGAGAAATTCGAGAAAACCATGCACGGCACCGTCTTCGCGCGCGCAGGGAGGGTGCGCGGGGACCGCAGGTTCGTAATCAAGAGGGGCGATGCACTGCTGATAAACGAGGACACGAACGACCTGAAGGCAATATGGGGTGGCGCCAAGATATGAACAAGACTGCCATGGTGCTTTACGGATACGGGATAAACTGCGATTACGAGACAGAGTATGCACTGAAGGCCGCGGGCTTTGAAGCAAAGCGTGTCCATGTTCATGATGCGATAAAGAATCCGGGGCTGCTGCAGGATTTCAACCTCCTGGCGTTTCCAGGCGGTTTCTGCTATGGCGACGATCTCGGGAGCGGCAAAGTGCTTGCCAACAAGATGAAATTCAGGATGAGGGAGGAGATGGGCGCATTCGTGAACCAGGGCAAGCTGGTCCTAGGCATATGCAACGGCTTCCAGATGATTGCCAAGATGGGCTTGCTCCCGTACAACGAATTCGTGCAAAAAACAACCCTGGGCGCGAACGCGTCCGGAAAGTTCGAGGACCGCTGGGTTTACCTCAAAATCAACCAGAAATCCCCGTGCATATTTACCAAGGGCATTTCCGAGCTGATGCTTCCAGTAAGGCATGGGGAAGGCAATTTCATAGCCGGCCCCGAGGCGCTCAATGACATTGTGAAAAAGAACATGGTCGCGCTGCAGTATGTGAACAGGGCGGGCGAACTGGCCGGCTACCCCTTCAACCCGAACGGCTCCATGCTCAACATCGCCGGCATATGCAACGAGAAGGGGAACGTGCTTGGCCTCATGCCCCACCCAGAGGCTTACAACTCGGTGACCAACAACCCCTACTGGACCGGGTTCAGGGACAGGATAACCGACTGGAAGGGGGCCGGGCTGAGAGTGTTCGAGAACGCGGCGCAGTACTTGGATGAAAAATTCTGATTCCGGCTAGCTGCCGGGAAGATGAATTAAGCATTTAAACCTTGGGCGCTGAAGAGATTTCCAATGCTCAAGTCAGTCGCGGCGCTCGGCAGGCGAAACACATGGACGACGAAAAACACGAGGAATGCGGAGTAATCGGCATTTATTCCAAAAAAAGCCAGCCCGTAGCTCCATTGCTCTACCGGGCGATGGTGGCACTCCAGCACAGGGGCCAGGACGCCGCTGGATTCGCGGTCCACCACAATGGCAAATTCGAGACCAGGAGGGGCCTGGGATTGGTCTATGATATCTTTTCAGAGGAGGACCAGCGGCTGGAAGGTGCTGTGGGCATCGGGCACACGCGCTACCCGACCACTGGAAGATGCCTCATAAGCGACGTCCAGCCTTCGGCCGGGGCCACCACGGTGGTTTCGCACAACGGCCATATATCCAACTACTGGGATTTGAGAAAGGAGTTTGAAAAAGAAGGCGTAAAGATGGCAAGCCAGGTGGATTCCGAGATAATACTCCTTCTGCTGCAAAAGAAGATTGGGGAAGGGCTGGAAAGCGCGGTAAAATACGCCATGGAAAGGCTGGATGGCGCCTATTCGGTTGCCGGCATATACGACGGCAAGCTCTTCGCGTTCAGGGACCGCCATGCAATACGCCCGCTTGTTTACGGCGAGAACAGGGATTTTTTCTGCATATGCTCGGAAAGCTGCGCCCTTGACACCAACAACATACCCTACGCCGGGGAAGTCCGCGGAGGCGAAATGATAGTGGTTGAAAATGGGAAGGCGGCAAAAAAGCAGCTGCTGGACGGGGCTGTGCACAACTGCATGTTCGAATATGTGTATTTCGCAAGGCCCGACTCTATAATAAACAAAAAATGGGTGTACCAGGTGCGGAAAAGGCTTGGCGAAGAGCTTGCCGCAGAGCACCCGGTGAAAGCGGATATCGTGGTCCCGGTGCCGGACACTTCCAGGACCGCGGCCCAGGCATTCTCTGAAAAAATCGGCCTGCGGCTTGAAGAAGGTTTGATAAAAAACAGGTATATCGG
Source organism: Candidatus Iainarchaeum sp. (assembly GCA_028714395.1). Taxonomy (GTDB): domain Archaea; phylum Micrarchaeota; class Micrarchaeia; order Anstonellales; family Bilamarchaeaceae; genus JAHJBR01. The sequence goes on from JAQTMJ010000075.1 coordinate 2,671, forward strand.
GAGAACCTTCATCATGCCCAACCAGGGCGCCAGGGCAAACGCAGTGAAGCTCAAGCTTAACCCAGTCAGGCCCATGCTCGAAGGAAAGCGGGTGGTGCTCATAGACGACAGCATAGTGCGGGGCACCACGCTGAAGGAGATTGTTGGCATGGTCAGGGGCGCCGGGGCTGCCGAAGTGCACCTGAGGATAACCTCGCCCCCCATAAGGGCGCCATGCTTCTACGGGGTTGACATGTCTACTTACTCAGAGCTGATAGCGAACAAAAAAAGCGTGGAGGAAATCAGGAACTTCCTCGGCGCGGATAGTTTGGGCTATCTTTCCCTGGATGGCCTGAAAAAAGCCATAGGGCTTCCGCTCTGCACCGGCTGCCTGAACGAGGATTACCCCACAGAATACGCCAAAAAACTAGCTATGGAGGATAGGGAACATTCGGGGTGATAGCATGGCTGTTGTAACCATTTCAATTCAGGAATTGAAAAAACTCACAGGTTTGGATAAAAAAGATATGCTCGAGCAGCTGAGCGAAACCGGAATGCCGGCTGAAGAAGGCGAGGGCGTGCTTTTTGTGGAAGTGACGCCCAACAGGCCGGATTTCTTTTCCATCGAGGGCATCGTCCGCACCCTGAACCATCTGGCCGGCAAAGCGCCCCGGGCATATTCCATGAACAGTTCGGAGTTCAAGCTGGTTGTTGACCGTTCGGTGGGGAAGCAGAGGCCCTACGCGATATCCACTGTTTTGAAGAACGTTGACATGGACGAGGATGTGCTCAAATCCATGATACAGTTGCAGGAAAAGCTGCACGAGACTGTGGGGCGCAAACGGAAGAAGGTGGCCATAGGGATGCACAACGCGGATGCGGTCACGTTCCCGCTTACGTACAAATTCGTGAAAAATGCGTCTTTCGTGCCGCTTGACTTCTCGGAAGAAATGGATGTGCAGGGTGTTTTGGCTAAGCATCCCAAAGGGCAGACCTATGCGCACCTGGTCGGACCGCAGTACCCGATGCTGTGCGACCAGCAGGGTGTGATATCCTTTCCGCCCATAATAAACAGCGAGCGCACCCGGGTGACCGCGCACACGCGGAACCTGGTGCTGGATGTAACGGGCACGCACCAGGAAACATTAATCGGAGTGCTGAACATACTGGTGTGCGCCCTGGCTGACCGGGGCGGCGAGATATATGGCGTTGCTACTGGCACCAAAACATATCCGGAACTGAGCTGGCCTGCGATGCCGATCAAGCTCAAAGAGATAACCAAGCTGCTTGGCGAAAAAATTTCCAAAGAAGACGTTCAGAAGCACCTTGCCAGGATGGGTTGGAGGATTGACGCGAAGGGGAATGCCCTGGTCCCACCATACAGGATGGACGTATCGCACTATGCGGACATGGCCGAGGACATTGCGATAAGCTATGGCTACAACAATTTCAAGCCCACGCTTCCGGGCTTCTTTTCCATCGGGTCGCCGAACCGGGCCGAGGATGAGTTCAGAGATGTGATGGTTGGCGCCGGCTTCCTGGAAATGGTGAATTATGTGCTCACAAACCAGGAAAAGATTGCAAATACCAAGGCGCTGAAGATAATAAACCCAAAAACAGAGGACTTCACGCTCATAAGGACCGCGCTTGCAGCTTCGCTGCTCGAAAACATCGCGTCCAACAAAACCCAGGAGCATCCGCTCAAGATATTCGAAATCGGAAGGGTATATGATGTTGAAGTTGGAGAGGAGCTCAGGCTGGGGTTCGCAATGTGCTCTGACGACGTTGACTTTTCCGTTGCCAAGGGCATGCTGCAGACGCTTATGCAGGCAAAAAATGCGGAAATTGAACTGAAGGGCAATGATTGCGGAGGTTTGTTCATAGCCGGCCGCGGGGCGCTCATACACCACAGGAGTAAAAAAATCGGCTTGCTGGGCGAAGTGTCTCCGGAAATTCTTGAGAAAATGAAAATAGATTTTCCAGTCTGCATTTGTGAAGTGAATTTGAAGGCGCTCGCTGAATAATAACCTGCCCTCACCC
>JAQTMJ010000076.1 GCA_028714395.1 Candidatus Iainarchaeum sp.
CGACGCATGTAATCCGCGATTTTGAGCGCCTTCCTCCTTGCATTGTCGAACGCGATGTCTCCGAGCAAATCTACGGGCCCGACGAGTTTTCCATTGGCTACCTGGAAGCCCAGCCCGATTACCCGTGTGGGGCCATCGAACCTGGAAGTCATGGAATCCTTCATCCCTACCGGGAGTATGGGTCCGTTGTGCGAGCCGCGCATCCATCCTGCAACCAGATGCGGGAATGCGAAGGGCTCAAGGACTTCCCCCTGGGAAGGGAGCCCGGATTGGCAGCGCACGAGCGCCACCGGGTCGTCTTTTCCAACGTAATCCCCTGCAATAAGGAATAATTTATCCGTGCTTATTGCGGCTACCGCCTCGTTTTCAGGAACCTTGTTGCCCGCGCGCGGGTAAACTCTCTTGATTATGTACTTGCTCTTGGTCCCTATGAGCGCCAGGAGCGCGTAGAGCTCCTCGGGCGCATTCAGCAGTATCTTCTTGTTCTCGTATATGTCCCACACTTCGAACGTGAAGCCGCTCGCCATGTTCGGGTCTATCACGAGCCCGACGGTGTTGAACGGGTCCCCGAACATCTTGAATATGGGAAGGTTGAACGCCCCGGGGTCGGTCTTGTCCATCATGAACGCGATTATGGGCTCGCTTTTCCTCTCCTCGAATTCCAGCTCTGCGCAGCCAGGGCCAAGCCCCTTCACGTTCCCGCTGAACGCGTCGGCGAGCAAATCCTGCCCTGCCCCGTAGAGCTTGAGCTCTTTTGCGATTGCGGTTCCGCTCACGAACGTGTCCCAGGCGAGCGCATGCACATCCTTGTTGTCCACCCCCTTGTCGTGGCTCATGAGCAATTGCAAATCATCGCCGACTTTGCCCACGTAATAATCCAAAATTATGCCTTTTTTCTTGCCTGCTTCCAGGCTTTTCTGGGCGCTCTCAATTAGGCGCGGATGCACGTCCGAGTGCCCGGTAAAGCCCCCTATGTCGGCCTTTATCAAAGTGATTGTAGTCTTCATGTTCCCACCTCTTCATATCAGAATGCAGGGTTAAACTGCCGGTTCGGCAGGCGCGCTACACTCGTTTTATGCTATATAAGTGCTTAGCCAGCGTGGGTATTAAAACATTTCTGCCGGTATTAGGTAAGCCATTTATTGTTGAAATCAGTCATTATACTAGGAGAGGGGATTGCATGGATAAAACGCTTTTCAAGCCGGCAGAAAGGATGAAGCACGTGAGCTATCCCATAAGGGACATTATAATGGAGGCGAAGAAGCTCGAGGCTTCAGGAACGAAGATGATTTACCTCAACATCGGGGACCCGGCGGTTTACGGTTTCGAGCCGCCAAAGAAGTTTACTGAAGGGGTGAAGCACGCGCTTGATGGGAATTACAAGGGATATGCGCCTTCCCCAGGGGATCCGGAACTCAGGGAAGTGGCTGCCAAGCTGGAGGGATGCCCTCCCGAGGATGTTTTCATCACCGAAGGGCTCACCGAAGGGATTGATTTCTTCTTCCATGCGTTCCTTGGGCCGGGAGAAAAACTCCTGCTTCCCAATCCCACCTATCCGCTCTACATTACGAAAGTCGCAACCTACGGGATCAATGCAATCATGTATGACCATGACGCGAACGGGGAAATAGACATCGCGGATCTGGAGAAGAAAATCCCCGGGGCAAAGGCGATGGTGATAATAAACCCGAACAACCCCATGGGCTCGGTGTGCTCCGAGGCGAACCTGCGCAGGGTGGTGGAGCTTTGCGCCGCGCACAATGTTCCAATATTCTACGACGGCTCCTACGACAGGATTTTGTTCGGGGAATACGTGGATTTCAGGAAAATCGCCAAGGGAAAGGTGCCTTTTATTTACGGAAGCTCCATGTCCAAGAACTTCCTTTACCCTGGCGCAAGAGTCGGCTGGGTCGCTTTCCACGGGGAGGAATGGAACGATGTAAAAGAACCGTTCTTCAGGATGTGCAATCAGCGGCTTTCAACAAACTGGGAGTTCCAGAAAGGCGCCGCTGCCGCTGTGACGGATTTGTCGCACGTGAGGAAATTCAATTCCGATTTGCTTGCAAGAAGGGACGCGATGCTCAAAGGGACCGCTTCGCTTCCGCTCACCTATCCTAAGCCCATGGGCGCGTTCTATGCGTTCATCCAGGTGGATTCCCCCAAATGGAAGGGGAAAACAGACTGGGATTTCGCAAGGGCAGCGCTCAGGGAAGGAATTGTATTTGTGCCTGGCTCAGGGTTCGGGAAGCAGGAGCAGAAGGTGCACTTCAGGACCATATTCCTACCATCGCCTGAAATAATGGAACTGGCGTTCAGGAAAATAGAAAAAATATTCTAGTTATTTGTAGTTTTCCAGTGCGCTATTTATTGAGGCTATTGCAGCTTTGGCAGTGGCCTCATTGCATATGTTATGCGCCCTAAGGATAGGCGGGAGGGCAGGGTACATGTTTTTTATGGCCAGCTCAATCAGCTCTGCTTTTTCTTTATCACTGAGTACTGCTGCGGCGTTATTCTGAAGACATTTCTCAACCACCGCTATGGCACCAAGTTCTGCAGCAATTGTAATGGGAGCTCTACCGTTGTTATCAGGTATGGTGAGTAAAAAAGGATGACTATCAATAAGATATTTTGCCGTTTCAGTTTCATGGAATAATATGGCAAGTGCGAGAGCGGTTCTGTTTTCAGAATCTGTCGCGACAGGATTCGCGCTCCCGCCATTGCCGATCAACAATTTTTTAATCTTGCCTATATCGCCTTTTTTCGCTGCAGCAAGATATTCTTTATCGGCTTTGGCAAGTTTTTTGAGTTCACACTGTATCTGAGTCAAACCTTCTCCCATGATGGTTACAGTGTCTTTAGGCCCATAAACAGAAAATATGGACAAAAAACCCCTGCGGTTAAACAAGCTCCTGAAGAAGGTGGTTCCAAGCGGTTTTTCAGCTGTATTTTGAAGAGGTTGTTTGATAAACTTATTGTCCATTTTTTCACCTTCATGTAATAATTATTGCATCTGCCCGTATGGGAAATTCTGAATTGTTTTAAACTGGTATTTAGATTACGTGCACAAACATTTTATAAAACTATTCTCCCCCGCCGTTGGCCGGATTGGCTGGCGGTTCGCCGATTACAGATCCTGCGGGTTTGGGCGCGGGCTTGATTTTTGTGAGCACCCCTTCCCCCCTGCTTCCGTCCCTGTAAACAGTGACACCCTTGCACCCTGTCTTCCAGGCAAGCATGTACGCGTTCTGCACATCCTCAACCGTGGCTTCGGCAGGGAGGTTGATTGTCTTGCTCACCGCAAGGTCCGTATACTTCTGGAACGCCGCCTGCATGCGCACGTGCGCGTCCGGCTTTATATCATAGGCTACCCTGAATATGTCCTTTATTTCCTTGGGCAATTCATCGAACTGGGCGATGCTCCCGCTCTCTATTACCTTCTGCATCAGCTCGGTGGAGAAAATGCCCCGCACCTTGAGCACGTGCTCAAATGTATCTTCCGAATAGTATAGCCGCGCGCCCTCCATCACTATTTTCACGTAAGCGAGCGAGAACACGGGCTCTATGCCGCTTGAAGTGTCAGCAATCATTGAAATTGTCCCTGTGGGAGCTATGGAAGTAACTGTGGCGTTCCTCATCGCGTCGTATTTCTTGGCCCACACCGAATCCTGGAATGCGGGGAAGGAGCCGCGCGCACGCCCGAGCTCGTGGCTCATCTTGCGCGCCTCCTCGGTTATGAACTTCATAGTTTCCTCGCCTATTTTGCACGCAAGCTCGGAATCGTAGCCCACGCCCATCTTGTAAAGCATCTTCGCGAAACCCATAACGCCGAGGCCTATGCGCCGGTGCATATGCGTCTGCTGCTTTATCTTCTCTATCGGGTACTTGTTGAGCTCTATCACGTTGTCCAGGAATTGCGCGCCCAGGCGCACAACGTAGCGCAGGCGCTTCCAGTCTATCTTTTTCTTCCAGTCGGTTTTGCTCCAATCCACCTCGACGAATTTCGCGAGGTTTATGCTCGCGAGGTTGCAGGATTCGTAATTGGGCATTGGAACCTCGCCGCAATTGTGCACCATCAGCCCGTTTGCTGAGAATGAATGCGTGATGGGTTCGGCAAGGTCGTAGACCGGCGCGAATCCCGCGGGCTTCACGGATTCAACGCTCGTGTCAATGGAGTCCGAATACTCTTTCTCAGGCTTCAATTCGGCGAACTTCCTGTTCTTTGAGGAAAGCGCGAACCCTATCCTTTCCATGAACCTGAACATGCTGGCCCTGCTTATCACGAGCTCGTGCTGGGCCTTGCACGCATACTCTTTGTAATTTCTCTTCGAATCCGGAAGCATCTTCCTGTGCGCAACCCTCCGGTTTTCGTACAGTTTTGAGACTATGCCGAACTGCAGGAGAAGTACTTGGACTCCTGCGAGCATGCACGATGAGTTGGAAGCAAGGCGTATGCTCACTCCTTTTTCCCTGTTCCCCTGGACAGAACCATCTGCGGAAAACAGTGCGGAAAGGAAATTCTTCAGCGAGCCCTCATCAAGCGAGAAAACCGCGCGCGGCACCTCCTTTTCATGCGCCTTCCAATATTTCACGCCCAATTCCGCAAACAGCGCGGCTATTCTTGAAGAGTATTTGAGCCTGGTTTCGGTAACGCCAGTTTGCGGGTTTACCTG
>JAQTMJ010000077.1 GCA_028714395.1 Candidatus Iainarchaeum sp.
CACGACGCTCTTCCGATCTCCACCGATGCTGAGCACTTCGCTTCCTGCATGCACGTACTTCACTCCTGCCAGTTTTGAGAGAAGCTGGATGGGGTTGGTCATGTCCCTGCTCCTCCTCTCGTGGTTCCCGTGTATTATCACTATGGGCTTCTTCCTTCCTGAAAATATGTCTGCCGCACGCTTGAGCGTCTCCAGCTTCGGTATTTTCATGTCAAATACGTCGCCTGCAATAATTATCGCGTCCGCCCTGGCTTCAGCGTCGGAAAGCGCGTTCGCAGCCTGCCTGAGCGCATCTTCTTCGAATCTGGAGTAGCCCAGGTGCATGTCCGCTATTATCGCAAGTTTCATAAGCAATTTAAATAGGATAGATTATAAGAGGTTTATGCCTGATGAAGTGGTGTTCTACCTTTCCGTAGTTGCGGTCATCCTCGTGGCCACCTATTTCGCAACGAGATAAATCCATACTTGCGGTCCGCGTCTCAAATGCAGCCTACCCTGAATTGTCCATCATTTAAAAGCATTATTACCCAGAGAATATTATCGCGTTACGGGCCCGTAGCTCAGCCAGGCTAGAGCGTTCGACTGATAAATCCTGAAAAATTTAGAAATCGAAAGGTCCTGAGTTCAAATCTCAGCGGGCCCATACCCAAATCTCAAGTTCGTTTACTTTGCGTTAATCTATTTCGTTTCCTGCTTCATTATTTTCGTTAGCTCCTTAATCCCAGCATCGGTTTTTATGCATCTCTCGTAAAAGTGCGTCTTCGCAACCTTGAATCCCCTTTTCCTGAGCGCTGCAATAACCTCATCTGTTTTCGGCGCATAGGGGAGCTTTCCCCTTCTGCATATCTCGTGTATGCTGTAATAGAAGGCAGGCATCCCTGCTTCCCCAATCATCAACTCCAGCATTTTCCCTATTTCCGCCTTATCCGCATAATCCCGTTTCCCGTTGAGCGTTTTCATTTTTCCAAGGAACTTCTTGTCCTGCAGTTCGCCCAGCCACAGCGGCCCTGCATAATCCATATCTTTTTTGCAGTTTTTGCAAACCCTGTTCGGGAATCTGCCTGTTTCCCTGTATCCGCAGTGGAAGCAGTAGGACGCATAGCCCAGCGTGCGCGGTATTTCCGAAGCTTTTTCCGCGGAGCGTGTAATCCTAATCAGCGTTTTTATGTAATGCCTGTCCGAAAGCGTGTAGAGCACTTCCATGCCGAAATCAAACTGGGATGCAAAATCCCCTATTTTCTTGAGCAAAACCCGTGCGCCCACCTCATGCGTGAACTCGTTCCTCAGGTTTTTTGCACCATATTTCTTCATGCACGCCTTTGTGTTTTCCCCGCAAAGGACAGCCACATCGGTTGCGGTAATTGAAATATAGCCCTTTTTCATCTTCCTGAACGAGTAAAAAGCATTATTCAGGAAATGGACCGGAGCGCCGAACGGATCTATCTCAATGAAATCAGATTCATTCTTTACGGTGTACTCGTTAAAATCAATATTTTGCGCCTCAGCATTCTTGATTCCATTCTCCTTTGCGTTCTTCTCAATAATCGCAGGCGCAATCTTCCAGATGTCCAGCAATGTAACTATAGTTACATTCCTGTTCTCCTTCGCATATCTCAGCCCTCTTATTCCTGAGGCCGCGAATCCGTCCAGCACCCTGAGCTCCTCGCCTATAGCTCCAACTGAAAGCGAGCCGAAGCTCCTGCACAGCCTCATCTCAGGGTTGTAGAACAATTTGTCTGTTTCAAATTCCATTCCTTCTTCCTGCATGAAAAGACCTCACCACAGATACATCCGCTTTCCTATCACCACAAATCCTTAATAAATTCGCGCAAAGCAGAAGTCGCATAGCTCCCAGCAGGCAGGGAAAAGGAGAACCATCCGTCCCTGTATTCAAAATCCTTCATGGGCGCAAAAAGAGTCCTGTGCGCCCCCTTTGAGTTTATCTCGGGCAAAACCTTCATCTTGAAATCCTGCTTCCTCAAGTCAAACCTTTCCAGAATCTCCTCATCCCTCTCGTTTGTTTCGCTCTCATACCCAATTATCTTCCCGACCAGCCACCCATCCGTTTTTCCGCCCAGCCGCCTTTGCAAATCCGGAAAACCAGATTTCTCGCCGCAGAAATACTCCCCTTTTTCCAGCTTCAATTCCCCCTCGGCAAGCCGTTCGGAAAGCATGATGTTGAACAAATGGGACTGGAATGCGTGCACGAACATGAGCAGCATCTGCCTGGGCAGTTTCCTCAGCGCGTGCGCGTAATCCCTTGGATTCTCGGCCAATCCCACAATCAGCAATCTCTCCAGCCTAAGATGATTCGGAAAATACTTAAGCGCATTTTTGTAATCCTTTTCCTCTGCAAGCTTCTTCCTGGCCTCCACGGCTTCCCGATTAACCTCACCTTCAAACTCAAACAGATAGGATTCAACAGCCCCGCGCAAGTCGCTCTGCATCAGTTTCTGCCCTATGAGGTGCGTGTTCCCTCTGGAGCCCCCGAACCTCTGGGGCCCGAAATAATTCGGGAATTTCCCCCCAAGCCCGGAATAAATTTCATCCACCACTCTTTGTTCCGCACCCTCAACCCTAATCCTGAACCTGTTCCCGAGCAGCGCCCCGAGCTCCACCTTCTCCTCCGAGTTCCATGCTCCGAGAATCTTCATTCCACCTGCTTTTAGCCCAAGCACAGCCTCCTTCTTCACTCCGAATGCAGAAACAACCTGCGTAGTGAGCGCTCTCTTGTCCTTCATTCCAGCGTAGTTCATCCTTTTCGCAGAAACGTGCAGCCGCGATGCGATTTCCCGCACCGCGTCCGTGGTGCTCCAGTCCTCTTTCTGCAGGACAAAATGCACGAAACTGCTTCCTGAAGATTCTTTCTCAACGGTTTTGCCAATCTCCAGCACAGTCCCGTCAGGCATTATCTCCTCCACCATGAAATCTCCAGGGCTTTGCTTTATGCTTCCCCCAACGCTTTTTTCCCTGCCTGAAAGATACGCCAGCTCCATGCCAGAAATTCCCACGGAAGCTTAATTAGGCTTTACAGGGCCGCTTGGCTGCCCGCAAGTGCAAACCAGCTGATTTTGCGCCATTATACGTCACATTTTTAGCCAAATTTCCACGCATAACCTGGAAATACGGCTGGTTAACCATTTATATAACTAGCAGGCAAAAACCTAAACCTATGCAACTAATAGTGGCAGAAAAGCCCAAAGTGGCGGGCAAGATAGCCGCCTTCATAGGCTCCAACGTCGTAAGGAAAGGAGCCGGAAGCGTAGGCTATTACGAAACTACTGTGAACGGAGAGAAAGTCGTGGTAGCTTCCGCGGTGGGCCACGTTTTCACGCTCGCCGAAAAAGAGCGGAGCAAAACCTACCCTGTATTCGATATAGAGTGGGTTCCTGCATACAAGGCCAACAAGGGCGCATTTTACACCAAGGCTTACGTTGATTTGATTACGCAGCTTGCGAAGCAGGCTGATGAGGTAGTGGTAGCGACAGACTACGACATAGAAGGAAGCCTGATAGGCTACAATATATTCAGGTTCTGCTACGGCGGCCAGAACCAGAACGGGAAAAGGATGCGCTTCTCGGCTCTTACTCCAAGAGACATAAAAGAAGCCTATGAGCGCATGGAGCCCCTGGACCTGCAGAACGCATACGCCGGGGAAGCGAGGCACGTACTGGACTGGTATTACGGAATAAATTTATCGCGTGCGCTCATGAGTTCTCTCATAAAGAACAAGGCATTCAAGATAATGAGCATAGGCCGGGTGCAGGGCCCTGCTCTCGCTATCCTTGCAGAGCGCGAACTTGAAATAACGGATTTCGTTTCCACCCCCTACTGGGAAGTGTTCGCGTACGCAAAATCCACGGAGTTCAAGCACGAGCGCGACCGGTTCCTGGAAGAGGAGCAGGCAAAGGCTGTTTACGACCGCATAGGCGCCACAGGTTTGATAGAGGATGTGAAGAAAGAGGAGAAAACAATTTATCCCTACCCTCCCTTTGACCTCACGAGCTTGCAGCTGGAAGCCTACCATCTGTTCGGTTTTTCCCCGAGCCAGACTTTAGCGCTGGCGCAAACCCTTTACGAAAGCTCGCTGATTTCCTATCCGCGCACAAGTTCCCAGAAACTGCCCCCCAATCTAAATCTCCAGGCCATAATAAAGAAGCTCGCAGAGATTCCGCAATATTCTGAAAGGGCGAACGAGCTGATAAAGAACGGATGGTCCAGGCCTTTCCAGGGAAAGAAAGAAGATCCTGCGCACCCTGCAATCCACCCCACAGGAATCCAGGCCAAGATAGGCGAAAAAGAAACGAAGCTTTACGATTTGATAGTTTCCCGCTTCCTTGCGGTCTTCGCTCCGTTCGGGAAAAAGGAGCTCACCTCGGTGTTCCTGGTAAGCAACAGCGAACGCCTATTGGCTAACGGCTCGCGCATAACCGAGCAGGGCTGGACGAGATTCTACGCACCCTACTATACTATAGAAGATAAAGAGATAGCCGAATTCCTCAAAGGGGAGAACGTTTCCATAGAGAACAAGAAGCTGGAGCGCAAAATGACCAAACCGCCCAAGCGCTATACCCAGGCTTCCCTTGTTTCCGAACTTGAAAGCAGGCACCTTGGCACCAAGGCCACCCGCTCGGTAG
>JAQTMJ010000078.1 GCA_028714395.1 Candidatus Iainarchaeum sp.
GCGCTTGGAGATTATCTCTCCGAGGCTTTTCGGGTAGTTCTTTATCAGCCCGCGGTAATATATTGAGTATCCGTTTCTTTTCGTCATGAAACCGAAGGATTTTGCCCTCTGTTCTCCTGAAAAGAGATTAATCACTATTTTGGGCTTCCCGTATCCTGCCTTTTCTATTGTTTTGATCATCCTGAGCGAAAAATCCCCGTAGGAAATGCCCAGGGCGCCCGTCTTTTTTCCGGATTGAAGGTCGCGCGCGCTTATGCAGAGGAGGAATTCCAAAGACCGTTTTCGGGCCAGCTTTCTTATTATGCCCATTTTCGTGTCAAGCTGGTAGCCAGGGAGCACGCGCGCCGCGTGGTAATCCTGTATGAGCTTTCCGCCTATCTCAAGGTAGAATTTCTGGAATCTGGAGGCGCGCTGTATTATTGCATTTGATTCCAAACGTGCATACTCCGCATTGTCGAAGCCGATTTTGTTCTCGAATAGAATAAACTTTTTGGGCATGCTGGTGAAAGGGGCGCATAAAATAAATACTTATCGCGGGTTCAAGCATTGATCTCGTCACAAGATCTAAGTTTTTTCACGCCATCGATTCGCTTCACTGTGAGAGTTCCGAATGGAACCGTTTCATCCACTTTAAGCACGAACTTCCCTGTTATGCGAAGTTCGGACAAACCTTTGTATGCTTCATATTCTTTCGGAAGAAGAGGTGAAAGCTTGTGGCTCATGTTTTCCACTCCGCTCAAGCCAAGAATGTCTTCGGTTCCGCAAAATCCGTGCACATGGCCTCTGAAGGTGCTGGAAGTCCGCTCTATGCAATCGATTTCAACTATCCCACGTAATCCGCACGATTCCACTTGATGTTGAAGGACTTTTTGCACGGTGATTCTGCGGTCAAGCGCTAAAACAAATGGTTCTTCACCAAAAGCATCCTTCAGATCTGTGATATCCGGCAGCCAAACCATCTTTGTGAACTCCTGCCTGTCTTTTCCTGCGATATCGAATCCAGCAGCAATAACCTGCGGGTTTTCCAGCGCCTGCATGTAGCGCTTCTTGAAATTTTCCATATCGGATGAAGCAGTTCGGACGCAAGCTTGAGACATTAAATCTGGCAACCTATGCAGCACGTTGTGCATCCGTGTTGGAAGCCCGGCGAGTTTGTTTATGACTTCGGAAACCTGCAGAGCGAACAAAAGCGGTTCGTCTTTGATATAGGTGAGTGCCCATTCAAGGTAAAGAGCTTGCTTAAAAGCCATCACTCCAGCGGCAACTTTTCCCATCAACTCTTTTACCTTAGGTATCGGAATATTCGCTGCTTGATTCATCCAGAGGATTTCATCGAAATGCGTTGATATCTCAATTCGGCCTCCGGAATCTCTTTGGTCCATAAGCAGGCTCGTTTGCTTATCCTCTCCGTAGAATTGAGTGGACGCAAGTTCTCCCTCAATGTTTTGGTCGTTGAAAGCAAGATAGTTTCCTGCTCCTCGGACTGCTGAAGCTGGATGGCCAAACACCCACTCTATTATCGCATTTTTTCTCTCAGTTGCTTCCGGAGTATACGCAATTCCGCTCAAAAACGGGGCAAAGCATGTACCCTCACGCTCATTTTTCAGCATGAACTGTCCTACAAATGATTGGAGAATCACTCCCCGCGCTTCTGGATCTGAATGTTGCACCAAAGCAATAGTATTAATTACTGCTTCAAGCGACGCGTCCAACGGAGTTAGAAGCGAGTCTCCTTTGCCAGTGCCTTTCGGATCTCCGTTGTTGCGTAACATCAAGTAAGGGAGAAACGGACCTTCTGGAGTTGACAGTGTTTTGAGCCGGCCTAGTTTGCGTTGAAGCATCTTCCGGCCCAATTCAGAATCATAGCCGGATCTGATTAATGCCTTTGGGGGAATGATGAAGCCAGCTTCACGAAGTTGTCTCCTGAATCTGCAAAGCTCGCCATATTTTGTATTATGCACGTTAGACATCAAACATCAACATAATAAATATGTCGCAAAACCATTTTAAAATGTACTTATTTCAAAAAATCTCTTTCGAAATTTTTGGAAAACACAGGTCCGAGATGAAAATCCGAATTTTTATAGTTTTTCAGTTCAGGGCGAAAACGCCGTAATCAGCTTCAGGATTTCCCTGCTCTCCATGCGCCCAGCTCATTCGCATTTGTGCCCTCCGAAATTGGATTTGAAGAATCCTGCAACGAATCCCAGCATCGCTCCTATGGCAACCAGGTTCGGGTTCTGGATTCCTATTGAAGTGAAGCCCTGCTTCACCAGGGGGCCGATTATCGGAACTATGTTCACAATCCAGCCTCCGATTGCGCCCATCACGGCTCCGAGGATTGCGAAAATGAATATCGCGAGTATCCCTATTATGGCTACGAAGACGCCTGCAATTGCGGCAAGAACTCCGGCCCCTATCGCTTTCAGGAAATCCATCAAATCACCTTTTTGTTTTTAATTTCTGCTTTCTATTTTTCGAACTCGTTTTCAATTTCAATCGTTTCGGGTTTTTCTTTTTGGGTTTGCCTTTTTTCCCTTCCAGGGACTTGAAGTACCTCACGCCGTATTTCTGCGCGTAGAGCCTGGTCCCTTTCCCGGTGAGTTTTTTCACTATTTTCACGCCTTCCGGGCCTGCACTCGCGCTCACTCCTCTGGTGCTGAAAATCAGGTTGAAGCCCGGAAGCACCTTCATCCGCTTTATGAATGAAATGCCCATGCCTTTACTTACTAATGAGCGCATTAAAAACCTTACTCACGGCATCCGCTTCAAAAATTTTGCAAAGGCGAAAGCAATATAAATTCCGAATGGGAAAACTTTTTATGGAAACCAAACCCAGGGGAAGGACTGCTGAATTGGGCGTTAAGCTTGACGCAGTGAAGGCACTTGAGGAGCGCATGGACTTCCAGCAGCGCGTGATTGAAGACGTGGAAAAGACCAGGGCAAGGCTGTTTTCAGAGCTGCCGGCTTTCCAGGTGAATATGGATGCTCCTAAATTTGTTCCCGGGGAAATCAGGCACGCAGGGCCTGAAATCGCAAAGGTCGGGAAAATAGATACGAAAACAGGAATTAACGCGAAGGCCCTGGATGCTGCCGGAATAAGCTTCATGAAAAAGCGAAGGGAATAGAGTGCTTCTTATGCGTAAAAGAATGACGCAGTTCCTGGATTTGCTCGAATTGAACTGGAAGAAATGCCCCTGGATAAGGGAGCAGAGCCCTGAATTCATGCTCTCTGAGCTGGAAAAGGAAGTGGAGGAAGTGCGGGCTGAATTGAAGAGCGGGGACAAAAAGAAGCTGGAGCATGAGCTTGGCGACATAGGATGGGATTACTTCAACCTGCTGGTGCTTGCGGAGAGGAAGAAAGGGGTGAAGATGAAGGATGTCTTCTTAGGTCTGATGAAGAAAGTGAGGCACCGGAAGCCCTATCTGTTCAAAAAAGGGAAAGTGAGCACGGACGAAGCCGTAAAAATATGGAAAAAACAGAAGAAAAAGGAGTGAGCTATTTCTCTATTTCTTGTAGATGGAGGTCTTTTTCAGGAAAAGGTAAATCACATAAAGCATGAGAATAACCTGTGCAATCAATAGGAGCAGAAGCAACAGGTTTGCCAAAAAGTCCTGCGGATTGGTGCCTTCCAGTAGCATGAATGCGAAGAAAAGAAGAAGGAAGTATGCAAGGGGCTTGTAATATGCCGGATTCGCGCGTTCCAAGGGAGAGGAAAGGGTATCATTCTTGAAAGTTATTTTTGGATAATCTTCCTTGCGCACGAGAATCGGAAGCCCGGAGTAGTTGCAGTCGGGGCACAGGAAGCGGTTCGCAATGGGATCGAAATTGAGAATCAGATTCTGGGGGAGCTTTTCCGCATTCGGGAGGAAATCCAGCGAGGCGAGCTTCCTGCCGCAGTTCGGGCATACGCGCAATCTGGCTTCACGTTTCTTCTCCAATTTTCTGGGCACGGACTATTACCTTCTTTTGTACAAAGCGGCAAAGCCCATGAGCAGGAACGGGATTATGAGCGCCGCAGAGGAACCAGGGCATTGCTTTTCAACTTCGCCGCACTTTACCGCGGCCTGCTTCACGCACTCGTCCGCTGCACCGTAGCAAATCGCCACCGAACCTTCCTGGCAATCTGCCGAATCGTTGCCCGATGAATATTGATTCTGGCATGTCTGGAGCTCCTGGGCGCAGGCATCTATCCCCGGGCATTGCCCTGCCGCGTATTTGCCGCTGGCGATTGGATAGGACGTGCTCACGCAGGTGATTCCCGAGCTCTTGTAACCGCTGTAGCAACTCGCGTCCATCTTCCCGCTCGCATCAACCGGGCAGTTGGCGCAGGCGTCTGCGTAGCTTTTTGCAGAGCAGCCGGCAGCGCTTGAAAGCGAAAGGAACAGCAGAAAAATCCCACATATTACAAGCAGATTGAGTTTTGCCATAGGCGGATTGGAAAAACAAGAAATAAAAATCCACTGTTTTCCAAGGCGCATTCATTTTTGGGAACCGGGAGCAAGTTTCTTGAAAATGGACAGGAGCCCGGAGAGGGGCTTCGGCTCTTCCACCGTGG
>JAQTMJ010000079.1 GCA_028714395.1 Candidatus Iainarchaeum sp.
GGGGAGAAGTACGAGCCCAAGGAAGAGAACCCGATGATGGGCTACCGCGGCGCAGCCAGGTACATAACCGAGCCGGACATATTCAAGATGGAGCTTGAGGCGATAAAGAAGGTGCGCGACGATTTCGGGATGAAAAACTTATGGCTCATGATTCCGTTCGTGCGAAGGCTCGGCGAGCTTCGGGCGATAAAGGAGCTGATGCAGGAAGTGAAGCTCTACCGCACCAGGGATTTCAAGCTCTGGATAATGGTTGAAGTGCCCAGCACGGTTTTGCTCATGGACCAGTTCTGCCAGGAAGGCATAGACGGGATTTCCATAGGTACAAATGATTTAACCCAGCTCACCCTGGGAATTGATCGGGACAACGCGGTGCTTGCCCGGGGCTTCGATGAAAGGAACGAGGCGGTTTACCGCTCAATCCAGCACGTGGTGGAAACCTGCAACAAATACGGGGTAACGAGTTCGCTGTGCGGCCAGGCGCCTTCCGTGTATCCTGAATTCGCCGAGAAGCTCGTGGAGTTCGGGATAACCAGCATGTCCGTGAACCCTGATACGGTGGAGAAGACAAGGAGAATAGTCGCGAGCGCGGAGCAGAAAATCATGCTCAAGCGACTCTCCAGGCTCACTTCCAGCCTTAAGGACGATGGCAAGGAAAGGTTCGATTTCGGCTCTGAGCAATAATTTAAGGGGGCCATCCCTATATTCGCTTCCCCTTAACAACCCCATCTCCAATATATGCATCAAACTTCCTACGCTTGGTGCTCCGCACCTTCGCGTAGGAAGCAAACTCTCCGTTTGCTTCCTTGCGAGTTCTCCACAATCTTCTTTCTTGTTGTATCTGTAAATTGTATCGCGTGCTGAATAGGCAATTTACAGATGCGTACAAAATTTATGAAATTTTGTGCTCATTCTGCTTCCATGCTTGGGCAGAAGTTGTATTTGTGAATCCTGTATATGGTTATGTAGGAATAGTCGCTTATTATATCCGAAAATTCCCCTTTCAGTTCGCGCATCGCCTTCCTGAACGTTTCCACATCAGAAACCTCTAGGTCTATTTCAAACTCCCACACGCCGAAGGTCCGCACTATGTAAAATATGTTTGGATGGAGCCTGCAGAATTCCAGAAGCGATCGATAACGCTCTTGCGAAACGCTCCTCAGACGCACCAACACTTTGTAGTGCAACTGCCCGATGGCGTTGTTATTCAGCACTAGAATATAATTCTGGATTATGCCAGCTCTTTCCAGTCTCCTGAGACGTTTGCCTACTGCGTCTGGCGAGAGGGCGATTTTTGATGCCATGGCAGCGAGCGAAATTCTTGCATCCCTGCCCAACTCCACCAATATCCGCCAGTCGTGTCCGTCCAGACCCACTTTCCGGGGAACCGAGCCGAAGGCAAATTCCCGTTCTGTTCCTGCTTCCTTTCCAATCAGGTAGTCCCGGTAGAAATACTGGCCGCGCACAATAGGCGCAATCTCGCGCTGGAGGAAGAGATGGCCGAACTTGTTATCAAGTTCCATAAGTTGCTCGGTGTATTTTTCCAGGTTCTTTGCACGCATTCCGAAGGCTATGTCGAACTGGCCGTCGCATGAAGCCACCCAGACCACATTCTTGTTTTCCACCAGCCAGGAGATAAGCTCATGCTCCTGGCTCTCGCTTGCGTTATGTAGCTTTATGAATGCCTTTCTTATCGTATAGCCCAGAAGGGCGACATCTATTATGGCGAAATAAGTGTTGATTAATCCTGCCTTCTCAAGCATGCGCAACCTATAGCGCGCTACTTCCTTGGAAACCCCGGCCTGCTTTGCTAGAGCCGTGAGCGTGATTCTTGCATTTCGGTCGAGCTCATAAAGCAGTTTCCTATCCTTGACGTCAAGTTTGAATTCTCTGCTCATATCTTACTCTTTAGCGCTAAAAAATATAAATTAGGCGGTTTTATGAAAAAATTTGATAGAATAATATAAATTACAAGAAAATAATAATTACTCATGCGTTTCCAGAAAATATCACTGCAAGGAAGTCCGCCGCACCTGAATATGCTGGAACAATCCATGCCCAAGCGGTCAAATGCCTCAGAATTCATAAAATTCGCGAATATAAATTTCCCGCCAGAATGCGATTTCGCTTGCCCTCAGTGCTGCCAGTACAAACCTAGGGAAAAAAGCAGCGAGTCCGGTGCAAAGGAATATGTCAAATTCTCGGAGCAGTACCTCAAATTCCTTAGGCTCTGCAACTCGCTCGGAGCACGCACCTTTGCGGTAATGGGCGAAGGAGAACCTCTCCTTCACATGGATATGCTCCGCACCTGCATAGAGAAGGCGCACGGCCTTGGAATGTTCACGATAATTTTTACGAACGGTTCGAAAATAGACCGTGAAAAAGTCGCATTCTTCAAAATCCACGATGTATCGCTGGTTTTCAACACCCCATCCCTGTATCCAGAAACTTATGCGCAGCTTGTGGGCAGAAAATACTCGCTTGAGAAAATCATTGGCAAGCTCAGGCTCGTACTTGAAATTTACGGGGAGGACGCAATGCGCAAATGCGGTGAATATCGCGTGGGCAGGGTAGCAACCAACACCGTTGTAAACGCAAGAAACAAGGCGGAAATTCCCCTGATGGAAGATCGGCTCAAAGCTCTGCTGGGACCTTTGAGCAAGAGAATAATCAAAGTGATAAACTTCCCATTGAAAATGGGTCGCGCAGCGCTTGATGAAAATAAGGCAATATTCGCAGGAAGATATGAGAATGAGTATCTGGAATTCATGGAACTTGCACGAAAATATTCGGACCTTCATGGCCCTACGGCGTTGTTCGCTGGAAAGTGCGGTTATCTGACCCAGGGCGCGACCATAGGATACGAAGGCAGCATCATCCCATGTCCTTACGCAACTGCAATGACTGGAAGATTCGGGCATATACACGAGATAGACGATGCGAATGCCCTCAAGGAAGCTATTCTTAAGGTAAGTGAAAGCTGGGCCAAACTCCGGGGTTATTGCCTGATGCGGGCGTTTCAAAACGAGCTATGAGTTGCCAATAAACTTTTATTCTTCTCTCCACCATAACTGCTCATGAAAATCCTGCTGCAATTTCCGGAAGGCCTGAAGAAGCACGCGCTAAAGCACGCGCACAAGCTAGAAGCGGATGGGCACGAGGTTTTCCTGAGCGCTTCCCCTTCCTACGGGGCGTGCGACCTTGCGTTGGGTGAGGCAGAGGCTCTCGGAGCCGATGAAATAGTGCACTTCGGCCATGCGAAATTCCCCATCGCCCAGCCTGTGAAAATCCCGATTGAATACATAGAATGGAAAGTGGACGTGAAGGTTGAGGACCTTGCCGCTACGCTCCAGGAGCTGAAGGGATACGGAAAAATCGCGCTCGCAACCACCGTACAGCACACCCACGAAATCCCTAGAATAAAAGAATTCTTCAAATCCAACGGAATAGAAGTACTCACCAAGAAAGGAATCCTTCCTGCCCACGAAGGCCAGATACTCGGATGCGATTCCACTGCGATAAAAATACCTGAAGCCAAAGCAGTGCTCTATGTGGGCGATGGGATGTTCCACCCTCTTGCGATAGAGGAGAACAAGCCGGTCTACATCTTCAACCCATACACCAAGGAGTTCAGGTGCGTGAACGAGGACATTGAGCGCCTGAGAAAAAAGAGAAGGGGAGCGCTCGCGGCCGCGATTTCAGCCAAAACATTCGGAGTTCTGGTTTCCACCAAGCCCGGCCAGTTCAGGATGCAGGTAGCCAAGTGGGCGAAAAAAGAGCTTGAAAAGCTCGGAAAAGAGGCCCAGATAATAGTTTCCAATGAACTCAATCCATATTCAATAGCCAATTTTTCGGTCTTTGAGGCCTACGTGAACACCGCCTGCCCGCGCATAGCCGATGATTTGGACCTTTTCGGGAAGCCCATACTCAACCCGGACATGCTGGAAGAGATGACTAAAACGATAGCTGAAGCCGGCAAACATTAATAAAAACCCAATTGATATATCATCCAGGTGGGACGAATGGATGTTTTAACCAAGACCAATCTTAACCTCAAATTCCTGCACAGCGGGAAAGTGCGCGATACGTACGCATACGGGGGAAATCTTCTCATAGTTTCCACGGACAGGATAAGCGCGTTTGATTCGGTTTTCTCGGAAGGAGTGCCTAAAAAGGGCGAGGTGCTTAATCGGCTTTCCATATTCTGGTTCAGGAAGACCAAGCACATAGTCCCCAACCATTTCCTGAGCGACCGCATGCCCTCCGAACTCTCATCCATGAAAGGGCGCGCGATGATAGTGGAAAAAGCGGAACCCATAAAAATTGAAGCCGTGGTGCGCGGCTATCTAACTGGGAGTGGATGGAAGGAATACAGAGAAAAGGGAACGCTCGCAGGGGTGAAGCTTCCCCTCGGGCTTAAGAACGGCTCCAGGCTTGAGCATCCCATGTTCACTCCCACCACCAAAGCCGAGCAGGGCCACGATGGTTCCCTTACGGTTGAAGAGGCAGGGGAAAAATTCG
>JAQTMJ010000080.1 GCA_028714395.1 Candidatus Iainarchaeum sp.
TACATTATCCCCAGTATGTTCTTACAGCTCTTCTTGGTTTCTGGAGAGAGGTTTTTGCTGGCATTAACAGCAGCCACTACCCCTTCTGCGTCATTAAGCATTTCGATTAGGCTCTTTTTCGTCAATTTATGCAGGATGGAGAAGACAGACCGATATTTCTCTATCCTCCTACCTGTAATCTGATGCAGACTCGCGTCCTTGGCAAATTTAAGGAAAAGTTCCTTGCTGGGATTATCTGCCCATTTGCTTGTCTCTAAGCGCCTCTCCCAAATGGTATCCCAATCCTCATTAACCATAAGGAGATATAGACAAATGGATTTAAAAATAGGGCCTCTAGCGTCAGGAAAATAAAAAAATTAAACTGAAAATTAAGGGCCACGACCGAGAATCGAACTCGGATCTAGGGATTTCTGCGCAAATGCGCCACAGTCCCCCACGCTACCACTACGCCATCGTGGCCATATGAGTGCAACGAATATGGCCGCGAGCATTCGCCAACTAGGCGAATCCAATCGTGGCCACAATAGAATAATATATAGAATAAAAGAGATGCGAACTTTTTTTAAACCGATTAGAATCAGTCATGGCCGGGCTTGAGCCTCCTGGATTCAAGCGAGAATGAAGTCCCTTTTATGGAGAAGATGCTTAAACCGGTCCTTTTTTCTGTTAAAAGTTCCCTGTTCACGTGGTCCAGCAATATCTTCTTCAGCCGCATGAACTCCTCCCTCCCGACTTCTGTTCCTGCAATGGCGTAGCTCTTGCCCTTCTCGTTGAAGCAGAACATGCAGTTGTCCAGGTTCTCGGAGTTGTGGCAGAAATAGGATGCGTTGAGCGAGTATGAAGCATCGCACTCGAAGCAGGTCTTGAGCTTGGTGGAATCAAAGCAGTTGATTGAAAAGTGGCTGTCAAGCACCCTAAGGTAACCGCCGAACATGAAGCTGGACTCTATGGCTGCGCTGCTGTAGGCGCAGTTCTTGGAGTTGGTGGTGTCCCACACGCGGTAGATTCCGCTCCCCACGAATATGGACGGAACGTCAACAACTTCCTCCGCAAGCCCGTCTATTATCTCAAATGTGACGAACGCTATTTTGGAGGAGCGCTCCATCAGAGTGCGAAGGTCTTTCATATCTTCCTCTTTGATTTTGAGCGAGCCGCGCTTGAGTGCCTCCTCAGCGTCCACGAGCTTCCTTGAGGATATTTTTCCCACTACAGGGAATCCCCCGACCTTGTAGGTGGGCTTTCCAGAGGAATCCAGGACTTTGCTCCACCTGAGCGTGCGCTCGGTGAGCCAGGGCCCGTAATCATCTATGTTTTTCAGCTCGGTTCCAAGCATCAGCGAGCTTGTTTTCCTGAATGCATTTTCAACGCGCTCGGGGCACCTGCCTGGTTCATTGGCAGCTTCCACATCGGATTCACCTGGAGGAACATCGTAATTCACCAAATCCGCCATGGAAAACAGTTTCTTCTTCCTCTTCAGCTCATCGGCCATCTCGGAAAGGAGCTTCTTCTTGAGTTCAGCATATTTGTCCCGGTCCAGCTGCACGTTCCCAATCATGCGGCGCGCAGAGCGCTGGTTGAATGTGAAGAAGCAGTCCGTGGAATTGGAACAATTGAAAGAGTAGTAGCAGTCGCTTGCCTTGGAGCAATAGAAGGACTCGAAGCAGCGCATTAGGTGTATTCCTTCCAGGCAGCGCATGGAATAGTTTATGAGCGGATGCACTCCAACTCCGAAAACGTGGTCGGCCTCGCGCACGTAGGAAGTGTAGGCGCTGTTACGCACGTGGAAAACGTTGTGCACCTGGAAAACGTCCGAGCATTCGACGCAGTTGTCCACGTTCTGCACGTTCTCGCACTTCCCCAGCACCTTGTTGCCGCAGAACACCACGCGTTCGCGCACTGCGGAAAGCAACGAATCTATGTCCTTTATGTCCTTTGTCTCCAGGGGAGTGAATTTTGAGCCGAGCAAACTCATTTCATCGTGGGAGATGAACTTGGCGCTGGAAGGGTAGAAATTGTGAGATATCAAAACGTCTTTCCCTGAGATGAAGGATTTCCTGTTCTGGCACGGGAGCACGAATTCCCCCAAGTAATCCGCAAAGTCCGTGAGTTCGCCTATCTCCTGGCCGAAAAGCACGCGCGAGGTTTCCCTGAACGCTTCCTGTGGTTTCATAAAGTATATTGCGAGGGATTAGGCTTAAAACAAGAGCCGAATATGTTCGGTTTTAGAAGAGCTTGAGCACCCTGCTTATTATGGGCATCACTTTGGACTCTATTTTGGAGAGGTGCTCATGGAGCGTAGCCGGAGCTATATCGAGGTGTTCTGCAAGTTCGTTGAGCGTAATTCTGCGGGGATTTGAGTAGTAGCCCTTGGCTATTGCAACATTGAGTATCTCAACCTGCTTCTGGGTGAGCATCTCGGAAAGGGTTTCAAGCTCCATGAATCCGAGGAGCTGGAAGGAATCAGAGCCGGTGCGCAATTTGTCCTGGAGCGAGCGCTTGGACTTCACCGTAACCTCGAAATCCTTGGGAAGGGAGTCCATGAATTCGCGGAACGCCGACCAGGCTGGCGCGAAAACCGTGAGGTTGTCGCAATCCTCCTGCGTTACCACAGGCCCGAGGATGAGGCACCTGCTCTTGGCAAGCGCATGCGAGATTCCGATATCGGGCTTCACTGTCATGAGAAAGGTTATCCTGTTCCCGCCCTTTGCGAGCACGTCTATGCTCTTCGTGAAGGGATGCTTCCTGTGCGCGTCCAGCAAATCATCCGGCTTTGAGGATTCCAGTTCGAAAAGATGGGTGTAACCATCAGGGGACATGTTCTTTATCTCCTTCATGAGTATCCGCGCGTCCTTGTCCCTGACCTTCTCTAGGGATTCTATGTTCATGCAGTGGTGCCGAACTTCGAGCCGGATTATGAAGCCCTCCATGGATATCGCAATAATCTGGGGAGCTAGTGCTATAAATATATTGAAGATGGATAACCCGCGGCTAAAGCCCGACAAGTCGACGCATCGACTTGTGGACCATTTGTCGTTATGACGACAAATTGGTCGTGCCTTGGTTTAGAATAAAGGTGGATTTCCCGCTCGCTAGACTAAATTTAGAGGATAAAATTATTACACTTATGCAAATCTTCTCTTGTTTCTGGGCCTAGAACCTGCATAAGTATATCATCGGGTGTTCCGTTCACGAATTTCATTTCTCCGGCTTCATAAGCTTGCAGAGCAAGCATTTTCGTCACTCTTAATTTAAGTGCAGAATTTGAAAATAAAAACTGACACATTGGGGCGATTGGATTGAACGCATATCGCTCTATTTCAGGTGCAAGGGCACTCGAAACACTCCACCATGTTGCTCTTCGATTAGTTGGGTCCCTTAGTATTCTAAGAATCGGATCATTATTGTATATTTTTGCAATGGCATCAAAGCTATCCCTATAGATGTTCCCAATATTATGGACGCCCGTATGGTCCAGGGTTATGCAATGAGCCACATCTCCATTTGATTTTACAACCCAGTGGGTTCCACATTCTGGATGCCCGCGTTCCTTTAGACTATTTTCGACTTCATCCGTAAATAACAGATTTAGGTTACTGCTTTCTGCATAGCCCATTCTGAAAGGCCAAGTTGCTGCGAATATTAATCCATATTCCCCTTTCTTAGTTTCGAACCTCAACGATGAGGGAGCCAGAATAAAACGGGGGAAATCGTTATGTGTTCTGTACTCTATAAGGGACATTGATATAGACTGGATCCGAATTCCGATCATCTTGTTGATCCACCTGACTATATCAAGCGAAGTTGCATCGCTTTCCATCATCACACCACGCACGCACAGGTTACTTGGGCCGCAGGTATCAAGCCAGGCCTTTAGGATATTGTACGCCCATTCAAGTTTTTTCATACTGTATTTTTCTGAGTAACGGACGCTCCGCTCTTTGTCAACACAGAGAGTCATGAGCAGGGGACTTATCCGTGGTTCTTGTTTTATCACATCAAAAAACCTCACAGCTTTATCGTAAGCGTGAATGCTCTCGCCATTAGTTTGGATCATCATGGGCTTGCCTCCCACCGCTCTTAATTTCTGTATCCATAGGATGGTCTCTTCCAAGTCGTAAACCGGCTCGCCACCCCAGAAACTGAACGACCCCCTCATCCGTTTGCTTGCAGCCTTGTGAAATGCGAGGGCGGTTTCCAAATCAAGAACATCTTTTTGTCCAGTGGAGTAATCTCCTTGATAGCAGTATCTACAACCAAGGTCACATTGGGTTCTGATGCTATATAGTATATCAAGAGGCAGGAATTCCGTCCCCTTAAAATCCAAATGGGAAATCAATATCGTTCTTGTCTGTTCGGCGTTTGGTTCGAAAGCATCCATACTGGGGGTATGATACTCTTCTACATCTCTTCTGTTGACGGTCATATAGTAAATAGAATGGTCTGGCGCATCGGTAGAATTAATCATCTTAGTTAA
>JAQTMJ010000081.1 GCA_028714395.1 Candidatus Iainarchaeum sp.
CACCATGAACGCCGTGGTCTTCTTGGCCACCAGCATCACTGCGCCGTGCAGCGGCATCCCTTCCCTGGCCTGGACGCAATTTTCTGTTTCTTTCATCTGGACACATCCGCAACTGGGGGATACTGAATCGTATATATCCGTATATGTATATATTTATAAAACAATGGGAAATGCCGGCTGGGACGGGGCAGAGAAGGAATAAAAACTGTGCGTGCGTAGGGAACTGGGCGACAGAGGAATGATGGCATGATTGACCAGCTGGTTGCGGTAGTTTCGGCTTTCATATACGTGTTCGTGATAGTGGACCCGCTGGCAAGCCTTCCGCTCTTCATTTCGCTTACGGAGAAGATGAAGGTAAGCGAGATGAGGAAGGCTGCGCGGGACGCTGTGATAATCGCCGGGATAGTCGCAGTGGTTTTCCTGCTGGCCGGGACGCACATACTTGATTTGATGAAGATAGACATCGGCTCTTTCAGGGTTGCCGGCGGGCTCGTGCTGGGGCTGCTGGGCCTGGAAACCGTGCTGGGGTTCCACACGACGCAGGAAAAAAACGATGACAAAAATGCGGTCGTGACGCTGATTGCGACCCCCATGCTCACAGGGCCAGGGCTGATAACCGCGCTCATAGTGATGAGCGCCGAGGAAGGCCTGGCTGTCCCGTTCGTGGCCATGGTGCTGGCGCTCCTGGCATCCTGGATCATATTCGACAGGGCCATAGCCATAAAGAAGTTCCTGGGCCACCGCACCCTGGATATTTTCGCCAAGGTGTTCGGGCTCTTCCTGGTGGCCATGGGCGTTTCATTCATAAAGGCCGGGCTAGGAGTGTAGGGTTTTTTATCTATCTTTTCCAAATGAGCACATGGGCTTTGCTGAATTCCAAGAGGCTGCGCACGAAGCTAAGAAAATAGCGTTCAGCTTTTCCAGTCCGCTCATTGTGCACCACTACGACGCGGACGGGCTTTCCTCAGGGGCGATAGTGAAAAGCGCCTTCCTCGGCAGGCCGCACCGCATGTGGGGCATAAAAAAGCTGGATGATGCGGCGATGGAGAAGCTGATGAACGAGAGGGAGATAATTTTCGTGGACTTGGGGAACAACGAGAGGGTGCGAGAACTGAAAGATGTTCTCATAATAGACCATCACCAGGTGAAGGAAACCGGGAAGCCCCAGATAAATCCGATGATGCACGGCATAGACGGGGGAAGCGAACTGAGCTCCAGCGGAACAGCGTATTTCGTATTCGGGAAAAACGCGGATTTGGGATTGGTGGGCGCGCTCGGGGACATGCAATACCCGCTCACGGGCGCGAACAAAACCATGTGCGAGCAGGGAATCGCGAGCGGTGAGATAAGAAAGGAGATTGATTTGCGGTTTTACGGGAGGTTCTCAAGGCCGCTCGCGCAATTCCTGGCCTATAGCGAGGAGCCCCCGGTTCCAGGGATAGCGTACAGCGAGGAAAGGGCGCAAAAATTACTTGAGGATCTGGGCATAGAGCCCAGGAAAGGCGAGGAGTGGCGTGTTTATGCGGATTTGGACCTGGATGAAAAGAGAAAGCTCATATCGGCAATAGCCGAACTTATCTCGCGGAAAAGAAGGGTTGAGGGCCTTGTGGGGGAAGTGTACGATTTGCCCAAACGGCCGAGAAGGAGTGCGCTCTACGACGCGCACGAGTTTTCCACTGTGCTAAATGCATGCGGGAGGCACGGAAAGCCCGAGCTCGGGATAGCGGTGTGCCTTGGGGACGAAGCGGCTTACCTGGAAGCGTCCTCGTTCCTTGCCTTGCACAAGAGGATGATAAGGGAGGGGGTTTTGTTCGCAAGGGCCAGCATGTCTGATTTGGGCCCTTTTCTTTTTTTGGATGCGCGGGGAATAATAGATGAAGGCATAATAGGAGTGGTGTGCGGGATGGTGCTCCAGGGCGCGCAGAAGCCCATTATTGGAATTGCCCATGGAGAAGGGGACATAAAGGTTTCCTCCAGGACTGGAAGAAGGACTGGTATAAATCTGGGCAACGTAATGAATGTGGCTGCTGGAAAGGTGGGTGGGATAGGGGGTGGGCACAGCGTTGCCGCAGGCGCGAGCGTGCCAACGGATAAAGTGAATGAATTCCTCATTGAGGCAAAGGTTGTTATAGAGATGGAAATGGCGATTCGTCAAAAAGCGAAGGACTGATGGAAATCTATTTAAATGCCATTTTTGATTTAAATCTCATGGGTCTCAAGAGCGATAGAGTTACTACTAACAGCACTAGTGCTACTAATAGCTTGCTCCAGAAACCCCCGGTTGATTTGCAGCAGAAAATAAGGGCAGGGAAAACTAGAACATTGTTTTTTGCTGGTGTGCTGTTCGTAGAAAGCCTCATGGGAATTGCGCCACAAGCGGCATCACTTATGAAGGCCCGGATTTCTGATACCGCAAAGCAGTCAAACTCCATAATGGCCGAGCGCAGCCCGCAGGTCGCAGCGGACATAATGAAGCAGGCATCGCACGCGCAGGACAGCAGAATGAAAACCGCAACGGCTTCGGAGAGTATTGATCAGGAGAAAGTGGAAAGCGGCGTTAAAGCCAAGGTGGTCGTGGCTGTTGTTTGGGTGTCCGAGCATTTCAACAGGTGGTACCGCACCCTCAAGTATAAGAAAAAACAGTTCCAGGACAAGGTATGGCTTCTGGTGCACGCCGTGCTATTGAGCAAAATCCTGTCCAACGCCATGAAGCCCGAAGTATTTGCCGCGAATCTCCAGAAGATCCAGGCCGCACTCAAAATCCCAAAGATTGTTGAAATAAAAGTTCCGGAATCTCCTTCTGTAAAGGGAACGAAAAATCTGTGAGCCTTTTTTGCGAGAAGGCCAAATCCTTTGGATTTGGCAACCAGCACGAGTGCAGTTTACTGCACCGCGCTGTTGATTTGGGCGTATGAAGCCAAGCGGGTTGTAGGGTAAGCCACTATTTGCAATTTATCCTACACTAGAAGATGAATACAGCGGTTGCAATTACTGTAGTCCATTTGCCTCCTTTATCGCATACCGCGGACTGGGTCATGTTCGTGGTCTTTACTATTTCCTTGCTCATCTTGAAGTACTTCTCCTTTTCGTTCCACGCCTGCTCGGTGCTGAACGGGAGCCCAAGGGTGGTCGCGAGCATGGAGGCCGCGAGGTCTTCTGCGTATTCCCCTGCCTTCTCATCAGTCTGCCCGAACGCGTGGTGCTCGCTCAGGTAGCCGTATTTTTTCCTGTCCTTGGGAAGCGCGCAGCCCACGCTGGCTGCGATGAGCCTGTTCGGCTCATCCGAGGCTATGCGCGCCATCACGCAAAAGAGAATCTGCCCCTTCTTGAGCTTCTTGAGCCCCTTTTCCCTGGGTATTATCTTGCACCCAGGGGGGAATATGCTCGAGACGCTCACGATGTTGTAGGGCGCTATGCCCGCGTCCCGCAGCGCGGCCTCGAACGATGACAGGTAATCCCTGTGCTGCCCTACTCCCTTAGTGAAAAATACTTCTTTAGGTACCAAAGCTGAAACCATTCCATCGCCACCCAATTAAAAATTCATCGTTCCTATTTTCTTAACAGAATTTATAAATCTTACATTGCTTCCGGGGCTTTTTTGCGCGCGGAGGCATGAGGCATGGCTATGTCGATTTCGATTGGAGTGGTGGGAAAGCCAAACGCAGGCAAGAGCACGCTTTTTTCCGCGCTCACCATGGCTGACGCGAAAATCGCGCCCTTTCCGTTCACCACCATAGAGCCGAACCGCGCGGTCGCGTACATCAGGAAGCCCTGCCCGCACGGGGAAATAGGGAAACAGTGCACCCCGCGGGATTCGAGCTGCGTGAAAGGCGTGCGTTTCATCCCCATACAGATAACTGATGTGGCCGGGCTGGTGCCTGATGCGCACCTGGGAAAGGGGCTGGGGCTCCAGTTCCTTGACGACATAAGGCAGGCCGATGCGCTCATCCAGGTGGTCGACGCGAGCGGCAGGACGGATTTGGAAGGCAACGCCTCCGAGGGCTGCGAGCCCACGCTCGAGGTGGAATTCCTAGAAAAAGAGATGACCCACTGGATAGCCGGAATATTGGAAAGGAACTGGGCCAAGGTGGGCGGCAAGCCGGCCTCGGCGCTCTACGACGTTTTCAGCTCCATGAAGATAGGCCATGCGCACGTTGAGGCAGCTGTGAGGAAGCTCGGGCTTCCTGAAACGCTCAACTGGAAGGAAGACGAGCGGTTCGCCTTCGCGGAAGAGATGAGAAGGGTGAAGCCGGTGCTCATCGCGGCAAACAAGTGGGACATCGCGAGCGGCACCAGGCGCCTCATGGACCGCTACGAAGGGAATGTGGTCAGGTGCGCAGCGGCATACGAGCTGGCGCTCAGGAAGGCCGCGTAGGCAGGAGTGATAGAATACACGCCCGGAGCTTCTGATTTCAAAATCCTCAATGCGAGCGAAGAGCAGCGCAGG
>JAQTMJ010000082.1 GCA_028714395.1 Candidatus Iainarchaeum sp.
TACGCATGTGGCCCAGAGCTATTACACTGTAACGCAGGCCATACACAGGCTCTCCAAGGCCGGCATAGGCATAACGAGGAACGCATTTGAAAGGAGGCTGGACAGGAACCGGATTCCGCATACGAAGATTGCGGGAAGAAGGTTCATCCCCATGGAAGTGGTTGATGAGCTCATAGACAAGTAAATTGCGCTCAGGAGCAGGAAGTAACCCGGAAAATCTTTCATTTTTTAAACCTTGCTGGAGAATCTAGCTAATGGTCAAAAGAAAGGCTGTTTTTCTAGATGCCGATTACACATACCGCGACGGCAGGACCTATGCAAGGTTGCTTGTGAAAGGCAAGCGCGTGTGCAGATTGCTCTATCCCTATGACCCCTACTTTTACACGGATGCGATGGAGAAAAAGGATGAGATTGCGAAGCTCGCGGTGCGGAAAGGAGTGGATGTGGCGAGCGTAAAGAAAGTCGAGGTTGTGGAAAAAATAGTCGCTGGCGAAGCGAAGAAGATGCTCAAGATTTATTGCAACAAGCCTTCTGATGTAGTTGTGCTGAGGGACGTGATACCGTTCAGGTGCTACGAGCACGGGATACATTACGCGCGCAGGTTCATGATGGACTTCAACATCGCGCCTTTTGCCATCATAGAATACGAGCGCGAGGGGCACGAGATAAAGAAGTTCCTGAAAATCAGCGAGGACGAGAAGCTCGAGAGCAAAATACACCTCAGCAAAATGGCATTCGATATAGAAACCTATAACCCGCTGGGGGCCCCGCGCGAGAAAAAAGACCCTGCGATCATGATAAGCTACGCTTCTGATGAAGGGAAAAAGGGCGTGATTACATACAAGAAGGCAAAACCTGGTTTCGTGCACGTGATGGAAAATGAGAAGGGGATGATAGATTCGTTCGTTAAGACGCTCGCTGAAATAGATCCGGATATACTCTATGGATACAATTCGGCAAATTTTGATTTGCCGTACCTGCAGGCAAGGGCCAGCGCGCTGAAAACCCAGTTCAATATAGGGCGCGACGGGAAGGGATTCAAGCCCATTAAAAAAGGCATGATAAACGGCGCGAAAATAGGAGGGCGGATTCACATAGACCTTTATCCCGCGGTGCGCTTCTTCGGGTTCATAGGCCTGATAAAGGCCCAGGAGTTCACGCTGGAAAAAATCTACTCCGAGGTAACGGGGAAGAAAAAGAAGATGGTCAAGCGGCTCGAGATATGGGATGTGTGGGACAAGAACGAGCTGGACGAGCTTGCAGAGTATTCGTTGGGGGATTCAGAAGTGACGCTGGAGCTCGGGGACAACGTGCTCCCGCTCCTCGTGGAACTGAGCAAGCTCACCCGCATGCCGCTTTTTGATGCGAGCCTCGCGACCAGCGGCCAATTCGTTGAGAGCTTCCTCATGCAGGAATCCCTGCTCAGGAACGAGATGATTCCTTCCAAGCCGAGCGAATCCGAGGCAATGGAGAGGCAGAAAAACCCTATAGAAGGGGCTTTCGTGAAGCTCCCTGCTCCCGGAATATACGAGAACATCGCGGTGTTCGATTTCCGGGGCCTGTATCCTTCAATAATAATCTCGTACAACATAGACCCCACGCGGCTGGTGAAAAACGCGGAAAGCGAGGTCAACGAATCCCCCACTGGAGCGAAATTCCTCAAAAAGCCCAAGGGGCTCATACCTGCGACGCTGGAGCGCATACTGGATTTGCGCGGAGGGATAAAGAACAGCCTCAAGAAGCTGGACAAGAAGAGCGAGGAGTACAAAAAAACATACGCAAGAAGCCACGCGCTCAAGATACTTGCAAATTCCTTCTACGGCTATCTGGGCTACGCGCGCTCGCGCTGGTATAATAGGCAGTGCGCAGAGAGCGTGACTGCCTGGGGACGGCACTTCATACAGGAAACGATTGAGAAGGCGGGAAAGAACGACTTTGAAGTCCTATATGGAGACAGCCTGCCTCCTGAAAGAAAGATAGTGGTGAAGGACCGGAATGGCCAAATCAGCATCGTGCCAATCGGCCAATTTGTCGAGGAGATGTGGAACGCTGCAAATGCACCGGGATTCCACACGCTTGCCTTTGATGGTAAGCGTGTGGTTTTTGCACCCATAAAAAGGGCAATCAAGCACAACTATCCGAAGGAGAAGGGAGGGCTTCTGGAAATAGCCACAAGCCATGGAAAAAGCGTTGTTACCCCTCAGCATTCCGTGTACAAGTATGAGAGGGGGATAAAACTCGCTGACGCATCGGAGCTGAAAGTGGGGGACTCGCTTGTTTCGCTCACCAACGCACCATCGTCCGAAGTTTACCAGGAAGGATACGTTTTCGATGCTGCGAAGCTGGACCTTGGAATGATAAGGGATGAGCTGTATCTCTATTCTGATGATTTGCAGTTTCCTGCGAAAAAAGGCGTTTGCCCATATTGTGGAAAAGAAGCATGGCTCGCAGGACATGTATTTGCTAGGCACAAGGAAAGAAGAGTCAGGCTGGCGGACGAAAATGGCTCTGTATTCTCCTTTATCGGAGTGAAAAATGCGAAGGGAGGTAAAATCCCTAGATATTGGAAGATGACCCGCGAACTTGCATGGCTTTGGGGCTATTACGCTGCGGAAGGCTCGGTTTCGGAAAAAAGCGCCGTTCACAGCAAGGAAATGATTTCTTTCGGCAGCCAGGATAGGAAAGTGATTGAGAAGGTAAAGAGAATATTGGAGGGAATTACTAGGGAGAATCTTGCAATAATTGAAGACTTTGACCGGAGGATAAACAAGAACATGTACTACTACCGGATGCAGTGCTCCGCAGCTGGAGCGCTGTTTGCCTACGGGTTCGGGCTCGGGAAAACAAGCAGTGGGAAAAGGGTGCCGGAATTCATATTGGGTGCGGAAGAATCCCTGAAAAGGGCATTTCTAGAGGGTTATCTGGAGGGGGATGGAAACCATTGGCATGACACACGCTACGTGACCCATTTCAGCAGTATGAGCACCAAAAGCCTGCAGCTTGCAGAAGGTTTACAATATTTGTTCAAGACATTAACTACCCGGGAGAAAAACGGCTTTGGAAAAAGGATTGAGCATGTTTATTGGAGCTATAGGAAAGACAAACCTGGAATAGTTAATTTGCGCTTCCAGGCGGTGAAAGGGGAGGAATACGGGAATTTCTGCTCAGCTCGGATAAAAACGATAAGGAAAATTGCTTACGACGGGCCAGTTTATGATTTGGAAGTCGAGGGGACGCATAACTTCGTGGATGCCGAGGGGCTGATTCTTGTTCACAACACAGACTCGATTTTCCTTTTGATGGGAAAGAAAACCAAGGAGGATGCGCTCGCGTTCCTGAAAGAGGTGAACGATGAACTCCCTGAAAAGATGGAGCTCGAGCTTGAAAACTTCTACTCGCGGGGCGTGTTCGTATCCAAGAAGCAGGGGGAAGCAGGGGCAAAGAAGAAATACGCGATGCTTGCAGAGGACGGGAGCATAAAGATAAGGGGCTTCGAACTGGTGCGCAGGGACTGGAGCAGGATAGCCAAGGACACGCAATACAGGGTGCTGGAAGCCATACTCAAGGAGGGCAGCAAGGAAAAGGCGGTCGCCATAGTGAAGGAAACCCTGGAGCGGCTCAAGAAAGGCGACGTGCCAATGGCGGATCTCACCATATACACCCAGCTCACCAAGAAGCCCGAGGATTATGACATCATGAGCCCTGAGCTCATGGCTGCGAAGAAAGCGATTGCAAGGGGCGCACCCCTGGAGAAAGGGAGCATGGTTGCTTACGTGATAACCAAAAGAGGGGGAAGCATATCCGAAAAGGCCGAGATTGCGGACAGCGCCAAGGACTACGACCCTGATTACTACATAAACAACCAGGTGCTTCCCGCGGTGATGAAGATACTCAAGGAGCTGGGCTACGATGAGGACGAGCTCAAGAACAAGGGCAAGCAGAAGAGCATGTCCAGCTTTTTCGAATAGGCAGCTTTCCGGATGAGTGTCTTTTTGTTGTGAGACATAGATATTTAAACCCATTTTATCATAATAAAAACAAGGAGGTTAGTGTTATTCTTAATGTTGTAGGGTGGAAAACAATGGTACAACAGGACTATGGCAAGCCGGCAAGTGAAGAAGTGCAGGAGGTCAAGCTGCCGGGTTTTGCGAAGCACGAGGACGCCTCGCTGCCCGGATTCACCAAGGAGGTTCCGCTCAGGACCATAATAAAGAAGCACGGGAGCAACATAGTGATAGAGTACGAGTGGAACATCCTGGGAGGGGAGGAGATACACATTTCCATGGCCACCTGCAGGAAGGACCCCAACCTGGACAAGGTGCACAAGATACGGATAAAGGACGGGGAAGAGGTCGGATACTTCAGGGTGGCGAACACCACCTACATAATACGGAAGACCAGCGAGGACCTGGCCA
>JAQTMJ010000083.1 GCA_028714395.1 Candidatus Iainarchaeum sp.
GGGTTGAACTGGTTCCGTTTTCCGTTGCAAAATACACCACGGTGGGGAGCACGTGCACTGCGAGCAACAAAGGGGCGCTTCTCTATTACTCGGCAAGCGGCGAGGAGCTCAAGGAAGCTGAATCCGCGCTCCGGGTGCCCTGCGAAAAGGGAACCATAAACGGAGGGGCCGGGTTCGTGGGCATGGGCATGGTGCACAATGCGAACGGGTTTGCGGCCGGGGAAGGCACCACGGGCTTCGAGCTGGGCAAGGTTGCCGGAGCGCTCGGCTATGTGAAGTGATCGGATGGTGGCGTACGAGGAATTCGCAAAGCTGGATTTGCGCGTGGGGCGCGTGCTCGAATGCTCAAGGGTAGAGAATTCGGGCAAGCTGCTCAGACTCGTGGTTGACATCGGAAATGAAAAAAGGCAGGTAATCGCGGGCATAGGGAAGCAGTATGCGCCTGAGGAGATGGAGGGAAAAAACATTGTGATGATAGCGAACCTGGACTACAGGAAGCTTGCTGGGCTCGAATCCCAGGGAATGCTACTTGCGGCCGGTGACGCGGAAATAGCGCTATTGGGCATAGACAAGGAGCTTGCCCCAGGAACAAAGGTTGGATAGGTGGTTGTATGAAATTCTCGGTAAGCGGAATGGTGGAGTTGAAGAATGGAAGGAGGACCTTCGCCAAGGAGGTGGAAGCGAAAAGCGAGAACCACGCCAAGGAGCTGGTGTATTCGCTCTTCGGCTCCGCCAACGGCGTGAACAGGAACAAGGTGAGGATAGAAGGCGTGTCCAGGGTGGATTGAATGGCTGATGATTCGCAGCGGATGGTTTACGAGGCAAGGGTGTACAGCGAGCAGATAAGGCTGCTCCAGAACGAGGCGGAACGGATAAACATGACTGCCATGGAGCTTGAGAGCTCGCTGGCCGCGGTGGAAGCGCTCAGGGAGGAGCAGATTTTCGTGCCCCTGGGGGCCGGGGCCATGGTCAGCTCCAGGATAACCTCTACGGAAGTGCTGGTTCCCATAGGGGCAGGCTACATGATAGGCATGAAGAAATACGAGGCTGTGGAGGAGATAAAGAAGAGAATGCAGTCGACCCAGGGGGCCATAGAGAAGCTCAGGGCCGAGTTTGACAAGATAAACGCCAAGCTCTACGAAGTGAGCGGAAAAATAGATGCCATGAACGCCAAAAGAGGCGGCCGGGAAGGCATGCAGTGAATCCCCATGTTCGATTTTTTCAAGAAAAAAATTTCCGGGCTCGTGGACAAGTTCAGCATGAAAATCGGGGGAGCCAAGGAGGAGCAGGTTGCCGGGGCGAAGGAGGGGCAGAAAACTGCGCCCAGGGAAGATATCGGTGCACCTGAGCCCAAGCCAATCAAAAACGAGGAACGTGATTTCGCTGAAAAAAAGGCCGAGGCAACGGAAGTAGAAAAAGCTCCGCAAGTTGAGGGCGAAACGCGCAAGGAGCATGCCCCTGAAAAGCAGCCCAGTGCGACTGAAGTGAAAGGTGAAAACGCCGAGGAAAGGCCCGGGACGGCTAAACCTACAATCACTGTTCTTCCTCCAATCCAGAAAAAACACGAGGAAAAGGAAGATAAAAAGCAGCCGAAAGCTGAAACTGAACGGCAAATCCGGAAACCCGAGGCGAAGCCCGAGGAAAAGAAAACAGGCCAGAAGGAAGAGAAGAAGCCCGAGGCAAAAAAAGAGGAGAAAAAAGCTGCGGGGAAAGTGAAACTGGGCTTGGCCGACCAGGTAAAATCCATATTTTCCAATGAGGTGGAGCTCAGGGAGAGGGACGTGCAGGATGCGCTCTCGGATTTCGAGATTGAACTGCTTGAAGCGGACGTGGCTTACGGGGTCGCGGAACAGATAAAGGAGGAGCTCAGGAAGGAGCTGGTCGGCAGGAAGATGAAGAGAAGCAACCTCCAGCAGCAGATAAGCGAGGTGTTTTTCAAGTCCATATGGGACATAATGGCCGAGAACAAGGGGGAACCTATAGAAGCAAGGCTGAAACGGGATGGGGCAAGACCAATAACAATAATGTTCACGGGCCCGAATGGGAGCGGAAAGACCACCACCATAGCGAAGATAGCGAACATG
The DNA here is from genome assembly GCA_028714395.1 of Candidatus Iainarchaeum sp. Classification (GTDB taxonomy): domain Archaea; phylum Micrarchaeota; class Micrarchaeia; order Anstonellales; family Bilamarchaeaceae; genus JAHJBR01. Next base: position 2,085 of record JAQTMJ010000083.1, read on the forward strand.
CTCAAGAACCAGGGCTATGGTGTCGTGATTGCGGCTGCGGACACGTTCCGGGCCGCGGCCATAGAGCAGATGGAGATACACGGGCAGAAACTGGGCATAAAGGTGATAAAGGGCAAGTACGGCGCCGACCCCACTTCCGTAGCCTATGATGCGGTGAACCATGCAAAGGCGCATGGGCTGGATGTAGTGCTCATAGATACAGCGGGAAGGCAGGAGACCAACCAGAACCTGCTCAACGAGCTCAAGAAGATGGCGCGGATAATAAACCCGGAGATAAAGCTCTATGTGGGGGAAAGCCTGGCCGGGAACGCGGTCATAGAGCAGGTGGAGGCGTTCAATGCGGAGCTCAAGCTGGACGGGATAGTGCTTACCAAGCTTGACTGCGACGCGAAGGGCGGAACCGTGATATCCATATCCAAAGTGACGAAGGTGCCGGTGATATACGTGACCATGGGGCAGGGATACGAAGACATAGAGGTCTTCGATGCCGAGAAGATGGCAAAAGGAATAGCGGGTTAGCTTATGCGGACTGTCATTCTGGACACCAATTTTCTGCTCATACCGCACCAGTTCAGGATAGACATAGTGGGGGAACTGGAGAAGCTCATCGAAGGGCCGCACCAGCTCGCGGTTTCAGACGCCATAATAGGCGAACTCAGGGGGCTTGCGAAGAGCCATGGGAAGGAAGGGGCCGCGGCGCGCGTGGCCCTGGAGGGCATAAGGAAGGGTGCCATAAAGATTATGGAAGGCAGGGAGCAGGACGCGGACAGGTGGATTGTGGATTACTGCTCGAAAAATCCCGGAACCGTGGTGTGCACCAACGACGTTGCGCTCAGGAGGGAATTGAAGAAATTCCATGTGAGAATCGTGGTGATGCGCACCAGGACCAGGATTTTCTGGGAATGAGCTCCGGGTGGCAAAAAGCTGACGGGTTTATTGACAAAATCTAAAAAGCATATGTTTATATAGAGGGTATAATCTATTACTGTTCAGTTTAGACAAGCGCCCCAAGTGGGTGCGCCGAGAGCAGAGTGGTAGAATAGGCGATCCGAAAGGTTGCTGAACCTAATTCTTCTGACGTAGGTGCTCTAAACAATTAGGTGAAAAAATGGCGTACGAACCTGGCTCGGATAGGCCGATGTACGATGCAGTTTGCTCCGATTGCGGAGCTGCTTGCAAAGTGCCTTTCCAGCCAAAGGAGGGCAGACCTGTTTACTGCAGGGACTGCTACCGGAAGCACAAACCGAGCAAATTCTAAGCTGAATAGCTCGCAGTGCGAATCCAATCTTTAATTTTTGTTTTTGTCTTTTAAATTGCTGGCCTTTTTTGGCTTATCTTCTCTGAGATCTGCTTTATCTCCTCCAGCGTGAGTTCCCTGGGCCGCTTTTTGAGCACGGCCCCGAGAATTTCAATCCCTTCCTTTTCGAAACCTGAGGAAAGCAGGGCATTGCGCAGGGTGCGGTTCTTGTGCTGGAAAATGGAGCGTATGGTGCTCTCCAGCGCTTCAGTATCCTGGACCTGCCTTTTTTCCAGCAGGATGATGGCCGAATCAACTTTAGGGGCCGGAAAGAACTGGTTCCTGCCCACTTTCTGCACGTATTCCACCTCGTAGAACAGCTGCGAGGTTACGCTCAGGCGCCCGTATTCACTGGTTCCGGGCTTTGCCACCATCTTTTTTGCGAACTCTTCCTGGACCATGAGGAGCGCCTTTTCAAATTCGAACTCCTTCAGCCTGAACACTATTGGGCTGGAGATGTAGTAGGGGATGTTGCCTGCTATTCGGTCGATTTTCCCTATTTTGCGTGCGTCCAATTCGAGGAAATCCGCATGGATGATATGCACCGGGCGGTTGCTGAATTTCTCTTCGAGCACTTTTACCAAGGCGATGTCCTTTTCAACTGCGATTACTCTGCTTGCGCCTGCCAGAAGGAGCTGCTCGGTGAGCCTGCCGTCGCCGGGGCCTATCTCGAGCACGGTTTTTCCCATGGGCCCCAGGAGACGGGCCTCCTTTGCAAGGGTGTTTTTCTCGCGCAGGAAATGCTGGCCCAGGGATTTCTTCAGGAACATTATTTTCCACCGAGTTCGTGGAAGGTTTTGCCCTCTTCCTTCAGAAGTATTCCTTCCAGGATTCCGTAAGCGTAGTTGGCGCATCCGAAAGACGAGAAATAGTCGCCTTTTTCATGGTAATGCACTGCGTCCCTGGAATAGTTTTGCGCCCATTGGAGCTGGAGCGGGTAATTTTTGGAATAGGGCCTGCCCATGAAATAGCGGATCAGATCCGTGAGCTTCTGCAAGTCCTTTTC
>JAQTMJ010000084.1 GCA_028714395.1 Candidatus Iainarchaeum sp.
CGCCCCCGGAAAGCTCGTCAAGCTTCTTCAGCATCAGCCTGCTCACGCCGAGCCTGCGCTTGCACTCCTCAAGCACCTGCTCGTTGAGGTTCTTGGATTCAAAAAGCTGCTCCACCCTTACCCCTTCCTCGGCCTTTACGTACTGGGGCTTGTAGGAAACCTTGAACTGCCCGCCTTCCCCCTTGTCCGGCTTCTCCACCCCTGCCAGCATCTTCACCAATGTCGATTTTCCCAGCGCGTTCCGCCCCACAATCCCCACTATTTCCCCTTCCCTCACGTCCCCGCCGTCGCAGGAAAGCGCGAAACCCTTGTACTTCTTTTTGAGAGGCGCGTAGGAAAACCGCACGGGCCTCTTCCTCTCGCTCTCGCTGAACCTGCTGAACATTATCTCGTATTCCCTAAATTTCGTGTTCTCGTCCCTGAGGAACCCGGAAAGGTACTCGTTTATGCCGCTCCGGACGTTCTTCACTCCTGACACCATCCCGTAGACGCTCTCGTCCCCCCAGAACAGGTACACGTAATCGCTCGCATAGTCCAGTATGGCCAAATCGTGCTCTGCGACCATTATCCTCCTGTCCTGGGAAAAGTCCTTGAGTATGACCGCTATGCGCATCCTTTCCGCGATGTCCAGGTAATTGGTCGGCTCGTCAAAGAAATAAATGTCCGCGTTCTTCACGTATGCAATGGCTATCGCCACCTTCTGCAGCTCGCCTCCCGAGAGCTGCTTCAATTTCCTTCCCAGTATCTTTTCCAGCCCGAACTTTTCAATAGCTTCGTCCATCCTTCCCTCCTGGAACTTGGCAAGCAATTCTTTTACGCTCCCGCTGAACATCTCCCCTATCTGCAGGATGTTCTGGGGCTTGTAGCTCGCCTTCTGGGTGGAGCCCATTGCTTCCCAGTACCTCCTCTGCTCCATGGTGAGCTTAGCGAGCACCGCGTTCTCATCCAATTCTTTTGAAGCGTCCCCGAAATTCGGGATGAGCTGCTTGGTGAGTATTTTCAGCGAAGTTGTTTTCCCTATGCCGTTCCTCCCTATGAGCCCGGTGACCCCGTCTTTCGGGAGCGGCATGCCGTGCACCCTGAACTGGTTCACTCCATATTGAAATAGCGGCGCCCCGATTTCCTCCTTTAGGTTGATTATGCTTATGCACTGCACAGGGCACTTCTTCACGCATATGCCGCAGCCTATGCACAGCGGCTCGCTTATTACGGGATACACGCCGTTCTCCTCGGTTTTTATGCATTCCTTGCCCATCCTGTTCACAGGGCACACCTTCTCGCACACGTAGCCGCACTTGATGTTCGTGCACAAATCCCTGTCTATTACCGCAATCCTCGTCATTTCAACCATCTATCAATAAAACTGGACACCAATGAAATAATGATGAATTCGTTTATAATAAATACGTTTCGCTGGCAAGGCAAAATTTACTGCCCCTCTTTCGGCGCGTCCCCATCCAATATTTTGGCAAACCCTTCTACAAAATCAGCGTTCTGCGTGTTTTTCTGTACTGATCCATTCTTTTTCAATCCATATTATTGTAATATCCAGGTTGTAGAACTCCGTGAGCAGTCCCCTAACGCTGCCTTCACTTCCTGCATTTCTTTCAAGCATTACCGGAATCCCGAACAGTCCCATCCGTATTTCTTCAAGCGCATCAGAAACTATCTGCTGATTTTCCGTGTTTTTCTCCATCTTGCTCAAATCCCTCAGGAGTCTGCTCAGTTCTGCTACACCCGCAGCTATGCTGCCCAGCCTCTCGCCACTCTCCTCCTTTTTAATAACGGCCAGCAATTCAACATTTAGCTTCACTCCAGCGAGTACCTTCTCATAACCGAATATCTCCTTTGTCATCCTGGATGTGCACACATCCGGAAACTTCGTTGCGTTGCTTCCCCCAGTAAGTTTCGCAGTACTTGCTACAGGACGTTCTATTTTTTTGTGTATCTGCATTAGAAACACCTCGCTTGGAGACTTTATGTGTTAATATATAACTATATATGTTTTAAAATCTACTCGTACCTGAGCGCCTCCACCGCGTTCAATTCAGCCGCGTTCCTGGCAGGCACATAGCCCGAAACCACTCCAACAACAAAGGAGAAAGCCAGCGCGCCAGCCATCACTTCCGCGCTTATGCTGCTCGGAACCCCGAACTGGTTCATTCCCCACGAGACAACGATGCTCAGCACCAGCCCTATCACCCCTCCAACAATCCCTATTATTCCAGACTCGATAAGGAATATGTCCATTATGTCACCGTTCCTCGCGCCCACTGCCTTCATGGTGCCTATCTCCCTGGTCCTTTCCATTATGCTCATGAGCATCGTGTTCGCTATCCCTATGCTTCCCACCAAAAGCGAAATCGCGGCTATCCCTCCCAAAAAGAGGCTGAGCGCACCGGTTATGTTGCCCACCTGCTCGGCCACGTAGGCCGAGCTCATCACCGTAAAATCCTTCTCGTCCTCGGTTACGTGATGCCTTCTGAGCATCTCGTCCGTGACTTCGCTTTGCACCTCGCTGATGTTCGCCCCGGAAACCACCTTGAGATCTATCTCGGTGACCGCGGTGTTGTCCGCGAATTCCGGAATGACCTCCCTTCCATCCTCCTTCGTCATGAATACCAGGCTGTCCATGGACGAGGTAAGCGCGGTCCCTTTTTTTGCCACTCCGACCACGGTGAAGCTCTTGTTGCCTATGTTCACCCTCTGCCCCACCTGCACCTCGTGGATGAACACGTCATGAGCCACGCTGTAGCCCAGCACCACGGCTCCCCGCTCGTTCTCGCGCATCCACCTCCCGTCCTCAAGCTCCCAGGTGAACATCTCGGTGAACAGCACCGGATCCGCGGCATCCACGTATATGGAGATGTTCTGGTTCCTGTAGTTCATCTTCGCCCTTCCGGCCAGAGCCCCGCCTCCGGTCTCTATTCCAGGCAGCTTCTTGAGCGCATTCAGGTCGCTTTCTGTCAGATCCCGCGCAGCCGCGACCAATCCGCCTCCGGTGCTCGCGCTCACGCTGCCAGCGTTCACCGTAATGATATCGTCGCTGAGGAAACTGAGCTGGTCCCTTATGTACTTGTCCAGCCCCTGGGCTATGGAAATCATCACCACTATTGAAAATACGCCAATCACTATCCCTATTATGGTGAGCCAGCTGCGCATGCTCCTGTGCCTCAGATTCATGACCGAGTACTCGGCAAGGTCCGCAATCATCACTTACCCCTCAGCTTCCCGTCCTGGCTTATCCTCCCGTCCTTCATGTATATTATGCGCTCGCCCATGTCCGCTACATACTGCTCGTGCGTGACCACCACCACGGTTTTCTTCTCCTTCAGGTGCAAATCGGAAATTATCTCAAGCACGTGCTTCGCGCTCGCCGAGTCCAGATTCCCGGTAGGCTCGTCCGCGACTATTATTTCCGGATTATTCGCAAGCGCGCGCGCAATGGCAACGCGCTGCCTCTCCCCTCCGCTCAGCTCGTTCGGATAGTTGTGCAGCTTTGTCCCAAGCCCTACTGATTCCAGCAGCTTTGCAGCCTTTTTCTCCCTCTCCCCTTTCTCTATTCCCTCGAAAAGCAGGGGAAGCGCCACGTTCCTCAGCGAGTCCAGGTTCGGGATGAGATTGAAAGTCTGGAAAACGAACCCTATTTTTTTCCTCCTGAAATCCGCAAGCTCGTCCCTGCTGAGCGAGCTGGCCTTTACTTTCCCTATGTACACTTCGCCGTCAGTTGGCGTATCCAGGCAGCCCATTATGTGCAGGAGCGTGGATTTCCCGGAACCGCTCCTTCCCATTATGATGAGGAATTCCTCCCTCTCCACATCCAGGGAAACCCCGTTGAGCGCGGCGAACTTGCCGTCAAGGTACATCTTCTTTACGTTCTTCAGCCTCAGGGCCGCTTCCATGCCCATCTCATGGATTAGCATGCTTAAAAGAATTTGCCTGCTTCAGTCGGTGCGTTTGCCCATTCCTGAACCATGCAGCCTAATGCATGAACCCATTCTGCAAAACCAGTTGGAATCCTAATCCTTAATTTACAATGAGATACATCCCTGCCCCAGCCCAGATAACTTTTAAATCATTATACGCGATGCAATCCCATGCGCCCATATCTTTATTTCCTGATTTTGGCCTTTTTGATGTCCGCGGTCTTCGCAGTTTCGAATGTATGCGTAGGAGCAACCCAGAACTTCACCTGCGGCGATACGGTAACCGAAAGCTGCACCCTTGACGGAAACATTTCAATAGATGACTCAACGTGCTTTTCTATCGGGGCGAATGATATAGAACTGGATTGCGCAGGCTTTACAATCTCAGGTAATGGTGCGCCTTCAGCCTACGGCATCTACATGTCCT
>JAQTMJ010000085.1 GCA_028714395.1 Candidatus Iainarchaeum sp.
CTTGATGAATGTCTTTTTTATCTCCCCCACCATGAGCACCGAGATTGCGGCGCAGATTGCCACCACCCAGTCCCCGGCGGCAAGCGGCACGGTGCCGAAAAGCTCCTGCAGCGGAGCCACGGTGACTATGGCCAGCTGCACGGCCGCGGCTGCCAGGAGCGCCAGGACGAGCCATCGGTTATCCAGGATTCTGGAGTAAAAGTGCCCGGTCCTGGACCTGGAATTGAGCGCGTTCGCGAGCTGCATGAGCGAAAACGAGCAGAACACCATGGTTATGGCCTTCCACGGCTCCACCGTGTTGTAATAGAAATAGATCAGGCCGCTTATGATTGCCATGTACGCCGCGGTATTCAGGGTCTCGACTATGAAGTCGCGGTCTATGAAGCTGGTCCTTTTTCTGGGCTTCACCCGCATCACTTCCGCGCCCGGCTTTTCCAGGCCCAGGGTGAGCGCGGGAGGCCCATCTATTATCAGGTTTATCCAGAGTATCTGGACCGGCTCGAACATTCTCACCCCAAGCACGTAGGGCACGGACAGCATCACGAGCGCGAGGTTGGTGGTCACCTGGAACCGCAGGAAACGTTTTATGTTTTCGGTGATCCCACGCCCGTATTCTATGGCCTTCTCGAGGGTGGCAAAATTATCGTCAGTGAGCACAAGGTCCGCGACCTCCTTGCTGACCGCGGTGCCGGTGCGCCCCATCACCACCCCCACATGGGCTTTCTTGAGCGCGGGCGCATCGTTCACTCCGTCCCCGGTCACTGCCACAATCTCACCAAGCTTCACAAGCCTCTCCACAATCCTCAGCTTGGACGCAGGGGTGGCCCTCGCAACCACTCTTGCCTTCAGGAGCGCACGGTCCAGTTCATCGTCATCCATGTTCTCCAGCTCGCTCCAGCTCACCACTTCCTTGTCCCTGTCAAGCCCTATCTCGTCCCCTATCTTGCGCGCAGTGATTGCATTATCTCCGGTAACCATCATCACCCTTATGCCCGCCTGCCGGCACACCGCGATGGTATGCTTGACCTCCCTGCGCACCGGGTCGTGGAGCCCGAGGAAGCCCAGCAAGGTCAGCCCGTGCTGCGGAATTCCTTTCCCGGGCTTCCCGTAAGCCAAGGCAATTACGCGCATGCCTTCCCTGGCCAGGCTCTCAAGCGCCGCAGTAACCTGCGCGCGCATCTTCCCGTCCAGTTTCCCCTGCCCTTCGAACTCCGAGCACATTTCGAGCACGTGCTCCGGCGCGCCCTTTACCACCGCAACTTCTTTCCCGTCTATTTCATAGATTCCGCCCATGTACTTCTTGCTGTAATCAAAGGGCATAAACGCAATCTGGCGCGAGATCCAGCGGAACCGCCGCACGTCCACGCCTTTGGCTATGCCGGCGATGAGAAGCGCCCGGTCGGTCTCGTCGCCCACCACCCCTTCCTCGGTCAGATGGGCGCCGTTGCACAGGTACGCATAGGAAAGTATCCTTTCGGTGCCGCTCAGTTCCCCGAAATCGCGCATCTTCCCGTCGTACATCTTCAGGAGCGCCATGCGCCCTTCGGTTATGGTGCCGGTCTTGTCGGTCGCTATGAAAGTTACGTTTCCCAGCGTTTCAACGGCCTGGAGCTTCCTCACGAGCGCGTGCTCCCTGGCCATATTCTTCACCCCTATGGCAAGGACCAGGGTGAGCACCGTGAGCATGCCCTCGGGCACCGCGGCAACTATCACGGCCACGGAATATATGAACAGGTCGCTCGTTTCCCATTTCCCGAAAAGCAGCCCTGCCAGGAACAGCACGGCCACTATGGCAAGCGATGCGATGGTTATGGCCTTTACCAGCTCGGCCAGCGTTTTCTCCAGGGTGGTCTCCTCTTCCCGGACTTCCCCGAGGCTTTTTTCCACCACCCCGAATTCCGTCCCTGCGCCGGTCGCAACGACCACCGCGCTTCCCCTTCCCCTGGCCACGAAGGTTCCTGCGAAAACCATGGAGCTTCTCTCCGCCAGGGGAGTTCCTTTCGCCACCTTCCCCACATTCTTTTTCACGGGCATGGATTCTCCGGTAAGCGAGGATTCGTTTATCTCCAGCCCCTGCTCATCCAGGAGCCGGGCATCCGCAGGCACCTTGTCCCCCTCCTCCAGCAGTATCACGTCGCCCGGGACCAGGTTCCTGGAGTCCACAAGCTCCTTCTTCCCCTCGCGCATGACCAGGGCCCTGGTTTCGGCCAGCTTCCTGAGCTCCTTCATGCTCCTGTCTGCGTTGTATTCCAGCAGGACGCCGAATATCACGTTCAGCGCCACCACCATGCCTATGGCAATGGCGTCCCCGCGGCGCCCTATCAGCTGCGCGACCACCGCAGCCACGGCGAGCAGGATGAGCAAGTAGTTCTTGAACTGCCCCACCACCAAATCCAAAATGTTCCGTTGCTTTCCCTTCCCGAATTCGTTGGCCCCGTAGGCCTTCAGCCTCAGTTCGGCCTCGCGCCCGCTGATGCCCTGGGCCGAGCTCTGGAACTCGCGCAACACTTCCTCTGCGGTTTTTGAATAGGGCATATGCTCCTCTTTCCAGGGTCGCCTTTAAAATATTTTAGTCCTCTGGGCAGCCCAGGAACTTTTTAAAAGCTATTCATAGTATGTTATTCGGTGATTTTCATGGCGGCTAAGAAAGGGAAGGTGCAGTCCGCGGCTCCTGCGGAGGAGAAAGCCGAAGCAAGGAAGGAAAGCAAATCCTCCCCTGAAAACGACAGCAACCTCATGGCTGCCCTGAGCTACATCATTAATCTCATAGGGCTTCCGGTGAGCATAGTTCTTTACCTGGTAAAGAAGGAGGATTCCTTCGTGCGGTTCCACGCACTCCAGGCAACCGCGCTCTGGGTGGCGCTGTTCCTTATCGGCATAATTGCGATGGTCCTGCTCGTAGTGATAAGCGTGGTCACCATGGGCTTCGGCGGCATCCTTGGGATATGCGTGCTTCCGCTTGGCCTGATATTCCTGCTATTGGACCTCTATCTGGCATACCTGGCATACCAGGGCCAGAAGTACAAGATTCCCGTCATAGGCGACTTCGTGGAGAAGTACGTCTGATTTTTATTTTTTCCCTATGGAAAACCAATGAAACAAGGTGAACATATGAAAACCGTGGAATATGATACCAAATACGACGAGAAGGCGGGAAGGCTGGAGCTCTTCATACGCATCGTCTGGGCAATCCCATGCAGCATAGTGCTCATGGTGCTCGCGCTCATCGGGGAAATCCTCATGGCGCTCCAGTTCCTGTACATCCTAGTATTAGGAAAGCGCAACCGCATGATGTTCGACTGGACTAAGAAGTACATAGCCTACTGCACGAAATTCTCGAGCTACCTCTACCTCCTTACAGACGAGCGCTGCCCCATAATGCCCGAGGACTGAATTTCCTTTATTTCATTTTTCTCTTTTCCCTTAGCCCTAGCAATTGATTTTATTTCTTTTCATCCTACTCTAATCCATGCAGCTCTACAATACCATGACAAAGAAGATGGAGGTTTTCGAACCGCTCAGCGGGAAGAAGGTGAACCTGTATGTTTGCGGCCTCACTCCCTACGACCACACCCATCTGGGCCATGCGCGCACCTACGTGGCATTCGACATGCTCAAGCGCTATTTCACCCAGGGCGGCTATGATGTTTTCCACATACAGAACGTGACAGACGTTGACGACAAGATTCTGAAACGGGCCGCGGAAAGGAAAATTTCACCGCGCGAACTTGCGGAAAGCTTCAATTCCGAAGCCATGGAGCTGTTCAAGAAGCTCAACATCCTGGAAGCGAACGCCTATCCGAAAGTTACGGAGCACATCCCGGAAATAATCGCGCTGGTACAGAAACTCCTGGACTCCGGTTACGCGTACGAAACCGAGACCGGAATTTATTTCGAAGTGCGCAAGTTCCCGGATTACGGAAAGCTGTCCGGGCAGAAGCTCGGCGAGATAATATCCGGCTCGAGGAAAGAAGTGGATGAGACCAAGAGGAATCCCGAGGATTTCGCGCTCTGGAAAAAGACCAAGGATGAAGCCCTGGAGTTCGAAAGCCCCTGGGGCACCGGGAGGCCGGGCTGGCACATAGAGTGCAGCGCCATGGCCGGCAAATACGCAAAAACCCTGGACATCCACGGCGCGGCCCGCGACTTGATTTTTCCCCATCACGAGAACGAAATCGCGCAGAGCGAAGCCGCGAACGGCCAGAAGTTCGTTAACTATTGGTTGCATACAGGCTTCCTCACCGTGAACGGGGAGAAAATGAGCAAGAGCCTCGGCAATTTCGTCACGCTGGCGGACGTGCTTTCCCAGCACAGCCCCAACGCGG